>NZ_JBEYWC010000008.1:0-228166 GCF_040704505.1 Streptomyces sp. NPDC047002 | reverse complement strand
CGGCACGTGCGCGGCCGCACCACCCTCGAACTGCTGCACGCGCTCACCGAGGCCGACGCCCTCGCCACCGGACCCGCCGCCTGGTCCGCCTGGCGACAAGTCAAGGGCGAGCTCACTCCGGTTCCGCCGCCGCCCGCCGCGTCGCGTCCTCCGCGGTCAGGCCGCGGCGGACGCGGGCTGCCGGTCGGGGTGGAGCACGACCTTCGTCCAGCCCTCGTCGCGGGCGTCGAAGTGCCGGTAGGCCTCGGGGCCCTGTTCCAGCGGCAGGTCGTGGGAGACCAGGAACCCGGGCTCGGCCCTGCCCGCCGCGATCAGGTCGCGCAGCGCCCGGTTGTAGCGCTTGACGGGCGCCTGCCCCGTGCCCATCGACTGGCCCTTGAACCACATCAGCCCGTAGTCGAAGGGGATCCTGCCCGCGGCCTCCAGGTCGCCCTGGGCCCGGGCGCCGCCCGGGTCCTGCGGCAGGAAGATGCCGACCACGCCGAGCCTGCCGGTGAACCGCACGGCGTCGACGAGGCCGTCGAGCGTCAGGGCCGCGTTCTCGTTGCCCTGCGGGTCGTGGGCCTGGTAGCCGACGCACTCGCAGCCGTTGTCCGCGCCGAGGCCGAGCGTCGCCTCCTTGACGACCTCCGCAGGATCGCTCTGCCTGGTGTCGATCGGGATCGCGCCGATCCGCTCGGCGAGCGCGAGGCGGTCGCTCTGGTGGTCGGCGACCCAGACGCGCCCCGCGCCCTTGAGGAGCGCGGAGTACGCGGCCATGAGGCCGACCGGTCCCGCGCCGTAGACGAGCGTCTGGTCGCCGGGCCCGACGCCCGCCATCTCGGCGGCGTGGTAGCCGGTGGGGAAGATGTCCGCCAGCATCACGTAGTCGTCCTGGCGCTCCTCGGCGTCCTCGCCCAGGCGCAGCGCGTTGAAGTCGCCGTACGGCACGCGCAGGAACTCGGCCTGCCCGCCTTCGTACGGGCCCATCTCGGCGAAGCCGTACGCGGCGCCGGCGAGCGCGGGCTCGGGCTGCATCGTGAGGCAGTAGTTGGTCAGGCCGCGCTCGCACTGCTTGCAGAAGCCGCAGCCGATGTTGAACGGCAGGACGACGTAGTCGCCCACCTTGACCTTGCTCACGCCCGGGCCGGTCTCGACGACCTCGCCGAGGTTCTCGTGGCCGAGGACGCGCCCTTCCTCGAAGGACGTGCGGCCCTCGTACATGTGCAGGTCGGAGCCGCAGATGTTGGTGCTGGTGACGCGGACGACGATGTCGTTGGGGTCCTCGATCCGCGCGTCCGGCACCTCCTGGACGCCGACGTCCCTGGGGCCGCGGTAGACGAGTGCTTTCACGGTGTGCCGCTCTCCGACCACCCGACGGCCCGCGGCACCACCGGCTCGCGGTGGGGGCGCGGCGGGCGGTCTGGTCGGTTTCGTGGTCCGCCGGACGCGCCCCGCCGGGGCCGTCCGGCCACTTCCACCGTGGCACCGTTCGACCGGCCGCGCCAAAGGGGGCACGCGGCCGCACGGCCTGGCCCGCGGCCTGCGGCTGCGGGAGCGCGCCGGCGCGGCCCGTGCTGTACTGGCCGGGTGGAGCGCAAGCACACCGTGCCGTTCGCGCCGCGCGCCGGGAGGACGTCCGGCGGCACGGCGCCGGGGGCCGTGGGCGGTCGGCGGGCCGACGAGGTGCGGCGCCGGGTCCGGCTCATGATCGAGATCACCGCGCGTGCCGGTGAGTACCGCAAGGGGCTGCTGACCGCCGCGGCCCGGCTCAGCGCCGAGGAGGCGACCATCCTCTCCGACCTCGAACGCCGGGGCCTCCAGGTGCCGCAGCTGCACGACGTGCTGTGCGGCGGGCACGTGCTGGTGGACGATCCCGGGCTCTACACGGCCTGGCGGTTCGACGGCGTCAGCCATCCTCGGCTCTCCAGCCACCACCCCGACATCGACAAGAAGCGCTACCCGGACATCGGGATGCGCGGCCAGGTCGTGCGGGAGAAGCTGCACGGGCGCACCGCGCGCGGCACCTGGGTGCAGCTGGAGAAGACCCCGGCCGCCTTCGGCAAGAACCGGCTGCCTCGCCCCGGCGACCTGCGGCACCTCGTGGACTACCTGGTCTACCGGGTCACCCGCAGCAACGTCGGGCCCTGGGGCCTGTCGCGGATGACGGAGCGCCGCCCGATGTACCTTTCGCCGGACCTCGCCCTGCCCACGTCGCTCACGCCGCCGGTAGCGCGGGCGCTGACCCGGGCGCTGCGCGGGATCGAGGAGGACGACGACGTGACGGCGGTCTCCGGCGACCTGGCGGCGCGCTTCCCGCCGCCGGACCGCGCGGACCTCTCGGCCGAACTGGGCAGCACGCTCGCCGGCAGGTCGGGGCGCGGCCTGTTCGGCAGCTCCGAGGTGTGGGTCACGGAGACGCCCTCGCGCAGCGCAGCCGAGGTGTTCCGCCTCACCACGGCGCACGCCGCGGACGCGGGCCTCGGCCGTGACGGGAGGGGTGAGGCGCCCGATGAGCGGTGACCAGGCAGGTACTCCCCCGCACGGGCCGGGCTCCGGCTCCGGCTCCGGCTCCGGCTCCGGCGAGGCCCGGGTGCCCGAGGGGCTGGTGTCCGCCGTGGTGAACCTGGTGGACACCGGGCCCGTGCTGCTCGGCGCCTACACCATCGCGGAGTTGACGGCGGTCGACGCGGTCGTGGACTTCCTGGAGACGCGCCCCTCGCACGAGGTGCTCGCGGAGGCCGTGCGCTCGCTTGCCGCGCGCCAGATGCTGGTGGCCGGCTCGACGCCCGACCAGGTGCAGGTGCGCGGCGACCTGGGCATCGCCGTCGCCTTCCAGCAGCGGGCGCGCAGCGTGCTCGACGCCCGTACGACCGGCACGGAGCCGGGCGAGCCCTGGCGGATCCTGCTGCTGCCCCAGCCCGAGCGCATCTGCCTGATGCTGCGCATCGACGCGCTCGGCGTCCACCAGATCGGCCTGTACGCCGTCGGCGACGCCCTCGACATGCTCGTCGACTGGCTGCCGCGCGGCCCGGCTGCCGGCCCTGCTCCCGCCACGGACGCCGACGCCGTCCTGACCGGCGCGGAACGGTCCGCGCTCGTCACCGTCACCCACTACACCGCGCGGGGCTCCGCCGAGGTGGCGGGTTCGAGCACCGACCTGGTGCTGGCCCGCCACGGCGGGCGGCTGCACGTCTTCACCCGGGACCCGGCCGACCGGGACCGCCTGGTGGCGGGCCGTGCGGACGGCAGGGACGGCGTACGCGACAGGGTCGGCGCGCTGCTCTCCCTCTGAGCACGGCCGGCTGCCCCGCCGAGCACGGCCATGCGGCGCGTGCGGCTCAGTACGCGCCGCGGGGCGCGGGCACCGCGCGCTTCACACCGACACCGGCCCAGATCGGAGCCGCGGTGTCGTCGGGGGCCGCGTCGGGCGTGCCGACGTCGAGCGCCCGCGCGTCGGGGCGCCACCGGTGCGGCGCGATGAGGCCGGGCTCGATCAGCTCGGTGCCGTCGAAGAAGCGCAGGGCCTCGTCCCTGGTGGCCGGGTGCAGGTCGATGCCCTGCGCGCCGAAGTCCTGTTCGAGACTGGCAGAGCCGCCCGCGAGCTCCTTGGCGAAGACGCTGATCAGGAGGTGGCTCCCGGCGGGGAGGGCGTCGAGGAGGCGCCGCACCAGGGCGTGCGGCCGCGCCTCGGGCGCGATCCAGTGCAGCAGCAGCCCCATGGACAGGGCGACGGGCTGTTCGAGGTCGAGGGTCTCCCGCAGCTGGGGCGCCGTCAGGATGCTGTCCGGGTCGGTGAAGTCCGCCTGCACGTACGTCGTGCGCCCCGCGGGCCCGCCGGCGTGCAGGGCGCGCGAGTGGGCCAGGACGATCGGGTCGTTGTCCACGTAGACGACGCGGGAGTCCGGCGCGGCGCCCTGGGCGACCTCGTGGAGGTTGGGCGAGGTGGGGATGCCGGTGCCGATGTCGAGGAACTGACGGATGCCCGCCTCGGCGGCGAGGCAGCGCACGGCCCGCAGCACGAAGTCCCGGTTGATGCGGGCCGCGAGCTTCACCGTCGGCATCTTCTCCGCGACCCGCTCGGCCATGTCGCGGTCCGGCCGGTAGTTGGTCTTGCCGCCGAGGAAGACGTCGTACATGCGCGCCGGATGGGGGATGTCCGTGCGCAGGTCCAGTGGCGGACGGTGGTCCGCGCGGCTCATCCAGTCATCCGCATCCGACATCGGCAGCGCCGCCTCTCTCACGTCAACTCCCCCACTCTATCGACAGATCCGCGGCGTCCGCGGACACGGGGGTGCGGGGGCCTGGGCCGTGCGGCGCGCGGTGGGCGCGGGGGCCGCGGCCCCGTTCCGCGCCCCCGCCGGAGGAGACCGTTCCGTCCTCTACGCTGGTGAACCGTCATAGCACCCGCAACGTTGTTCACGAGTGGCTGGGCCGGGGCCGCTCCCGGCCCGTTCTGCCCGAGTACGAAGAAGGATCATGGACGAGGTCAGCACAGCCGAGAACTACACCACCGCAGTTCTGCAGCGATTCGAGGCAAGAGGCAGTCGCGACGCACTGATAGCCGGGGATCGCCGCCTCAGCGGCACCGAGGCGGCGCACACCGTGCTGCGGTTCGCCGCCGTCCTGCGGGACGCGGGACTCGGGCAGGGCGACGGGGTGGCACTGTTCGTCCAGAATTCCCCGGAAGCGTTGCTTTTGCAACTTGCCATTCACTTCTCCGGCTGCCGCCTCGTCTTCGTACCGCCGGAGCCCGGCAACGGCGAACTGGAGGCGCTGATCCGCCGGGCCGACGTCGGGATGCTGCTGTTCGACCCGGTCTTCGACGAGCGGACCCGGCGGATCACCGAAGAGGTCGCGATCCCGCACGTCTTCGGCGTGGGCCCCTCGACCGCCGCACCCGACTTCCTCGCGGCCGCCGAGGGGCACGAGGCGCTCGCGCCGCAGGACGCCGCCGACGGCCGCCACCTCGCCACCCTGCTGTACACCGGCGGCACCACGGGCCTGCCCAAGCTGGTCACCCACCGCAGCAGCTACTACCGCGGGTTCATGGACATCTCCGCCGACTTCACCGACGCAGCCGTGGCCGAGCCGGTGCTGCTCATCGGCACACTCGTGACGCACACCAGCGGCCACGCAGCCTTCCTGGTGGGCGTGTTGAGCGGCCACACCGTCGTGCTGCTGCGGACGTTCGACGCCGGTGCCGCCCTGTCGGCCATGGAGCGCGAGCGCGTCACCCGGCTCATGATCGTCACGCCCATGCTGTACGAACTGCTCGACCACCCGCGGTGCCGCCCGCACGGCTTCCCCGCCCTCAGGACCCTCTACTACACCGGCGCCGCCGCCTCCCCCGCCCGCCTGCGGCAGGCGATCGGCGTCTTCGGCCCCGTCCTGCACCAGATCTACGGGGCCTCCGAGAACGGCGGCGTCACCGAGCTCACCCCCGCGGAGCACGACCTGGACCGGCCCGAGTCGCTGACCAGCTGCGGGCGGCCGGGTGCGGGGGTAGAGGTGGAGCTGCGCGACCCCGAGGGCAAGCCGGTGGCCGTGGGCGAGACCGGCGAGCTGTACGTACGCGGCGACCGGGTCATGGAGGGCTACTGGAACGACCCGGAGCGCACGGCCGAAGTCCTCGACGCCGACGGCTGGTTCCGCAGCGGCGACCTGGCGCGCCAGGACGAGGACGGGTACTTCTACCTGGTCGACCGGGCGCGCGACATCATCGTGACGGGCCGCACCGCGGACAACGTCTACTCCCGGCTGCTCGACGACTTCCTCAGCGGGCACCCCGCGGTCAGGGAGGCCGCCACCGTGGGCCTGCCGGGCGCCGACGGCACGGAGTCCGTGCACGTGGTGCTCGTCCCGCGCGACCCGTCAAACACCCCCGACCTCCCGGCGCTGACCGCCGAGATCGTCGAGGCGCTCGGCGAGCTCTACGCGCCCGACTCCTACTCGTTCGCCGACTCGCTCCCCCGTACGACCGTCGGCAAGACCGACAAGAAGGCGCTGCGCGCGGCGCTGGCCCCGGCGTAGCGGGAGCGCCGCCGCGCGGGGCTCAGGACCGAACGTGTGGGCGGGCCGGGGCGAGGCCCCCCGTCCCGCTGACGGCGGCGCGGCGGCCCGCTACGCTCCCGGTGTGTCTGCCACGCCTGATCATGACGACCGCCGCGTCGCCGCCGCGCCCGTGCTGGGTGAAGAGTACGCCCTTGACGGGGCGTGGGTGATCCGCGTACGCGGTGACCTGGACCTCGACTCGCTCCCGCCGCTGCGCGCCGCCCTGGAGGCGGCCGCAGCGGCCCATCCGGTGACGGTCCTGGACGCGAGCGGAGTGACCTTCGCCGACTCCAGCGCGCTGAACCTGCTCCTTGACACCGCGCAGGCCTCAGCCCTGCGGATCGCGGCCCCCTCGGAGGCGCTGCTCCGGCTGCTGCGGATCACCGGGGCCGACCAGGTCCTGCCCGTGTGGCCGGACGCGGCGCGGGCCGCGGCCGGCTGACGGAGCGGCCGGGAGTCCGCGCCGCCGTGCCGGGGAGCACGGCCGGGCAGGGAGCACACCCGGGCAGGAGCACGCCCGGCCCGCGTCCGCCGCGGTTCCGCGCGCCGTGCGTAAGCTCGGGACATGACCACACATTTCAACGTCGTCGTCCTGGGCGCGGGCCCCGGCGGGTACACCGCCGCGGTCCGCAGCGCCCAACTGGGCCGGTCCGTGGCGGTGGTGGAGGAGCGCTACTGGGGCGGGGTCTGCCTGAACGTGGGGTGCATCCCCTCGAAGGCCCTGCTGCGCAACGCCGAACTGGCCCACCTCTTCACGCAGGAGGCGAAGACCTTCGGCATCCGCGTGGACGGCACGGTGAGCTTCGACTACCACGAGGCGTACGCCCGCAGCCGCCGGGTCGCCGACGGGCGGGTCAAGGGCGTGCACTACCTGATGAAGAAGAACCGGATCGCCGAGTACGACGGGACCGGGACCTTCCTCGACGACCACACCCTCGCGGTGCGCACCGCGGACGGCACGTCCGAGACCCTCACGTTCGACCACTGCATCGTCGCGGCGGGCGCGTCGACCCGGCTGCTGCCCGGCACCTCGCTGAGCGAGCGCGTGGTCACGTACGAGGAGCAGATCCTCAGCGAGGAGCTGCCGGAGAGCATCGTCATCGCGGGCGCGGGCGCCATCGGCGTCGAGTTCGCCTACGTCCTGCACACCTACGGCGTGCAGGTCACCCTGGTGGAGTTCCTCGACAGGCTCGTGCCCCTTGAGGACGAGGAGGTATCCGCCGAACTTGCCAGGCGCTACCGCAAGCTGGGCATCAACGTGCTGACCTCGACCCGGGTCGAGTCGATCGACGACTCGGGCGACACGGTGCGGGTCCATGTGACCACGGGCGGCCAGCGACAGACCCTGGAGGCAGGCAAGGTGCTCCAGGCCATCGGCTTCCGGCCCCGGGTCACCGGCTACGGCCTGGAGAACACGGGCGTGCGCCTGACGGAGCGCGGCGCGATCGACGTGGACGCCCGCTGCCGCACGAACGTCCCGCACATCTACGCCATCGGCGACGTCACGGCCAAGCTCATGCTCGCCCACGCCGCGGAGGCCATGGGCGTGGTGGCCGCCGAGACCCTGGCGGGCGCGGAGACCATGGAGCTGGACTATGTGATGATCCCCCGCGCGACCTACTGCCAGCCGCAGATCGCGAGCTTCGGGTGGACGGAGGCGCAGGCCAGGGAGCGGGGCTTCGACGTGCGGGTGCAGAAGTTCCCGTTCACGGCGAACGGCAAGGCGCACGGCCTGGGCGACCCGGCCGGGTTCGTCAAGATCCTCAGCGACGGCCGGTACGGCGAGCTGCTCGGCGCGCATCTGATCGGGCCCGAGGTGACCGAGCTGCTGCCGGAGCTGACCCTGGCTCAGCAGTGGGACCTGACGGTGCACGAGGCGGCCCGCAACGTCCATGCGCACCCGACGCTCGGCGAGGCGGTGAAGGAGGCCCTGCACGGCCTCGCGGGCCACATGATCAATATGTGAGGTGCCCGCCGCGCGGCCCCGGCCCGGCCGCCCGCCGCCGGGCCGGGACGGCGCCGGTGTGGCGGCCGTCTCCCGCCGACCGATTGACGTACCTCGGTCAGGATCCGTACGCTCCGCGGGTAAGGATGGTGTAAGGAAGCTGGTGAGAGTCCAGCACGGTCGCGCCACTGTGACGGATCCGACGGGTCCGCAGTCAGACACTTCACCATCACGACGCTCCACCCACGCGGGACGCAAGATCCCCGAAGGAGACTCTCGTGAGCAGCATGTCCGCGCCCAGCGCCGCCCCCGCCTCCACCCCGCTCGTCCTGCCGGTCACCAAGGCCGTGCTGTGGCTGGTGGGCACCGCGATCGTCGCGCTGGCCGCCTACTACTTCATCGGCGTCGACCAGGGCGCCTACTCCGTGTTCGGCAATGACATGCACGTGCACGAGTTCGTGCACGACGCCCGCCACTTCCTCGGCTTCCCCTGCCACTGACCGGACCTCGGGCCTGTCCGACAGGCCCCGGGCCGACCGACGGGACCTCAGGAAAGCGGACTGCTGAACAATGGAAAAACGACTCATACTGCGCGGTGTCCTCGCCGGCGCGGTCGCGGGCCTGCTCGCGTTCCTCTTCGCGCGGATCTTCGCCGAGCCGCTGATCGGCAGGGCGATCGACTACGAGAGCGGGCGCGACGCCGCCCAGGCCGCGCTCGACAAGGCCGCGGGTCTCGCCCCCGAGGCCGCGGACCCCGACCTCTTCAGCCGGACGGTCCAGGCCGACGTCGGCATCGGCGTCGGCATGGTCTTCTTCGGTATGGCCATGGGCGCCCTGTTCGCCATCGCCTACGCCATCTGCCTCGGCCGCGTGGGGAGGTTGCGCGCCCGCAACCTCGCGATGCTGGTGGCGCTCGGCGGGTTCCTCGGCTTCTACCTGGTGCCCTTCGTGAAGTACCCGGCCAACCCGCCGTCCATCGGGCACCCCGACACCATCAGGGAGCGCGGCAACCTGTACCTGGTCATGGTGGGCGCCTCGATCGTGCTCCTCGTCCTCGCCGTCTGGCTCGGCAGGCGCCTCGCGGGGCGGTTCGGCAACTGGAACGCGACGCTGCTCGCCGCCCTCGCCTATGCGGTGGTGATCGGCGTGGTGATGGCGCTGCTGCCGTCGCTCGGTGAACTGAGCGCCAACGTGCAGGAGTTCGGCCACCACGCGACGGAGACGCCGCTGCCGCTGACCGACGCGGAGGGCCGGATCGTCTATCCGGGCTTCCCGGCCGACACCCTGTTCTCCTTCCGCTTCTACTCGGTCGCCGCGCAGCTCATCCTGTGGGGCGTCCTCGGCCTCGTGTTCGCGCCCATGGCGGAGCGGCTGCTCGCCGGGTCGGCGGCGGCCGAGCGCGGCCCCGCGCCCGCCGCGGGCCGCGTGGAGCCGGCCGCGGGGGCATGAAGGACACGGACCCCGGGGCCGCCGCGCTCGACGCGCTCGCGGCCGCGGGGCCGTTCTTCGCCGTCGCGGCCCACGGCTCCTGCGGCCCGCCGCCCGGCTCGCCGTGGCGGCCGCTCTCGGAGGCCGTCGGCGATCCCGCCGTCCTGCGGCGGCGGGTCGACGGGGTGCGCGCGTACCTCGCGGGGGCGGCGGGGCGGCCCGCAGGCGGCGTCGAGCTGCGGGTGGCCGCCTCCGCGGCCCATCTGGGCCTGGTGGCGCGGGTCCTCTCCCCCTTCTTCGCGCTCGCCGCCCTGGGCGGTGCGCCGCGGGTGCCCGCGCTGTCCGAGCTGTACTGGGTCCCGGAACCCGGCGGGGCGTTCCCGCTTTCGCTGCCCCGCACCTGTCTGGCGGGCCCGGACGGCTCGGTGCCGGAGAGCGCGGGGCCCGTGCTCGACGGGCTCGTCGCCCCCCTCACGGAGGCCGTCGCCGGGCTCTCCGTACCGCGCACGACCCTGCGGGGGAACGCCGCCTCCGCGGTGAACGGCGCACGCGCCGCCCTCACCGCCGCGCTGCCGCACACGGCGGACCCGGCAGCCCGCACGGCCCGCGCGTTCCTCGGACACCCCGCGCTGCGCGGCACGTTCGACGACTGTGGCGGAGCCGCGCCGTTCCGCAGGCGCAGCTGCTGCCTCATCTACCGCGCGCTGCCGGGCACCGGGCGGGCCGCAGCGGTCTGCGGCGACTGCGTCCTCGCGGGCCGCTGAGCCCGGCACGTACCGGCGCGTGGATCGGGCCCGCGGCGGCGTGTTCAGCCGAGGCTGCCCGTGCGGGCCTGCTGCCACAGGTCCACGCCGCCTTCGAAGACGGCGTGCTCGTCGATGGCGGCGAGCTCGGCCTCGGTGAAGTCCAGCCGGTCGAGGGCCGCGACGTTCTGCTCCAGGGGTCGTCCTCATCCGAACGGGAAGCGGACGGCCGTGAGGCGTTCGGACAGCTCCCACAGGCGGCGCGCGAGGACGGGGTCCGCCGCGCTCCCGCTGCGCCGGGCGGGCCGCGGCTGCCCGCGCCGGGGGCCGGGGCCGACGTACTCGGCGCCGGGCAGGTCCCGGGTCGCGGCGTACAGCGTCGGCAGCGCGCCCGCCTCGGGGCTCCGCATGACGAGCCGGCCGGCGGCCGCCACCGCGCCGAGCACCGGGCCGAGGTGGCGGTTGAGCCCGGTGGACGCGGCTCCCGGGTGGGCGGCCAGGGCGCGCACCGGGCGGCCCGCGGCGTCGAGCAGCCGCTGGAGTTCCAGCGTGAACAGCAGGTTGGCGAGCTTCGACTGCCCGTAGGCGGCCGAGGCCCGGTAGGCGCGGCGCTCCCAGTGGGGGTCGTCGAGGCTCAGGCGCGCGCCGCGGTGGGCGTTGGAGGCGACGGTCACCACGCGGTCGGTCACCCACGGCAGCAGCAGGCAGGTCAGCGCGAAGTGCCCGAGGTGGTTGGTGCCGAACTGGACCTCGAAGCCGTCCTCGGTGCGGCGCAGCGGCACGTTGGCGACCCCCGCGTTGTTCACGAGCACGCCCACGGGCCGGTCCCACGCCTCGGCGAAGCGGCGCACGGAAGCGAGCGAAGCGAGGTCGAGCCTGCGCACCTCGGTCGCGCCGGGTACGGACTCCGCCGCACGCCGCCCCGCCGCGGTGTCCCGCACCGCCAACACCACCCGGGCGCCCGAGGCCGCGAGCGCACGCGCGGTCTGAAGGCCGAGGCCGCCGCTCGCGCCGGTGACGATCACCGTGCGGCCGTCCTGGCGCGGGAGGCCGGCGCGCGGGCTGCGGGGTGCTGAGGGGCGGAGTCCGCCCGGGGAGGAAGCCATGCAGCGAATGTAGTCAACGCATAGATTCTAGTCAACGACTAGATTGCTCGGCGGCGGCTCCTGCACGCGGGGTAGAGTGCGGGCGTGAGCACGCCGTCCCGCCCCTACCACCACGGAGACCTCAGGGCCGCGCTGCTGCGTCAGGCGGAGGACGTGCTCGCCAGGCGCGGCGTCGACGGGCTCTCCCTGCGGGAGCTCGCCCGGGCGGCGGGGGTGAGCCACGGTGCTCCCCGCCACCACTTCCGCGACAGGCAGGCGCTGCTCGACGCGCTCGCGCTCGACGGGTACGCGCGGCTCGGCGCCCGGCTCGACGCCGCGCTCGACGGCGACGGCGACGGCGACGGCGACGGCGACGGCGACGGGAACGTCACCGAGCGCCTCACGGTCTTCGCCCGCGCGTATGTGGCGTTCGCGCTCGACCACCCCGCCCTCCTCGGGCTCATGCACCGGGCGAAGGACGAGTCGGGCGACGAGCGGCTGACCGCGGCCAACGACGCCGCCTTCGCCGCGCCCGTCAGGCTGCTCGCCGAGGCGCGCGAGCGCGGCGCCATCGACCCGGACACGTCGGGGCGCGTGGACATGAGCGTCCTCGCGGTGCTCCAGGGCCTCGCCGTCCTCGCGTCGACCGGGACGACCGGCGGGCGGAGCGTGGACGCGCTGGTGTCCGACACGGTCGCGACCCTGATGCGGGGCCTGCGCCCCCGCTGACGGGACCCGGCCCCGGCCCTCCGGGAGGCCGACCCCGCCTCAGTAGCGCGCGCCGACGACCTGTTCTGCCAGGCCATCCAGGGTCGCGAGGTCGGCCGGGGTCAGCTCCACGTCGAGCGCCCCCGCGTTCTGCTCCACCCACCTGACCCGCTTGGTGCCGGGGACGGGCACGACGGGCACCCCGAGCCGCCCGGACTGCGCGGCGACCCATGCCAGGGCCACCTGGGCCGCGGTGGCGCCGACGCCGTCGGCGATCTCCTCGACGGTGTCGGCGATGCGCCGGTTCGCCAGGGCCGCGTCCCGCGTGAAGCGCGCGAGCCTGCGCCTGCCGTCGTCCGCGGCGAGTGCGTCGGCGTCGACGGTGCCGGTGAGGAAGCCCCGGCCGAGCGGCGCGTACGCGACCAGGCCGACGCCCAGCTCGCGCGCGGCCGCCGCGACCGTGTGCTCCGGGTCCCGCGTCCAGAGCGAGTACTCGCTCTGGACGGCCGCGACGGGGTGGACGGCGTGCGCGGCGCGCAGCTGCTCCCCGGTGACCTCCGACAGCCCGATGTGGCGCACCTTCCCCTCGGCCACCAGTTCGGACAGCGCGCCGACGGAGTCCGCGAGGGGCACCTCGGGGTCCACGCGGTGGAGGTAGTAGAGGTCGATCACGTCGGTGCCGAGCCGCAGCAGCGAGGCGTCGCACGCGGCCTTGAGGTACTCCGGGTCGTTCCTGATCACGACCTTGCCGCGCCCGGTGCTGAAGTCCATGCCCGCCTTCGTCGCCAGCTGGACCCCGTCGCGGCGGCCCGCGACCGCCCGGCCCACGAGGACCTCGTTGTGCCCCGCGCCGTACGCGGCGGCGGTGTCGACGAGGGTGACGCCCAGGTCGAGCGCGCGCCTGATCGCCGCGGTCGACGCGTCCCAGTCGGCCGCTCCGTACACCGCGCTCATCCCCATGCAGCCGAGCCCCTGCGCCGACGTGGCCATGCCACCCAATACCGTGGTCCTCTCGGACATCGGATCCTCCGTTCCGCCATTCCGCCGTGGCGGTCGTACGTTCTGGCTCTCCGCCGTGGCGGTCGTATGTTCTGAAGCCGGTCACGACCACCCTGCGCCCGTCCCCGTCGCGCGACCAGTTCCCTGTTCTTCCTGGTAGCGGTACGGACACCCGCCCCGGTCGCGGCGGAACCCGCGGCGGCCCGCGCCCCCCGAGCGGCGGGCGGCTAGCATCGCCCGGGTGCCGTACACCACGCAGGTCCACGACTGCCGGACCCCAGAAGCCCTCAAGACCGCCGTCGCCCGCGCCACCGAGGCGCTGCGGTCGGGGGCGCTGATCGTCTTTCCGACCGACACCGTCTACGGCGTCGGCGCCGACCCCTTCGACCCGGGCGCGGTCAAGGCGCTGCTGTCCGCCAAGGGGCGCGACGCCGACAAGCCCGCCTCCGTCCTGGTCGCCGACGTCGCGGCCGCGGAGCGGCTGGTCGGCTCCCTCCCGCAGGAGGCGCGGCGGCTGGCCGAGGCGTTCTGGCCGGGGGCGCTCTCGCTCGTCCTGCCCGCCGCCCCCGCTCTCGGCCTCGACCTGGGGAACACCGGAGGGACGGTCATGGTCCGCACGCCCGCCCACCCCGTCGCCCTGGCCCTGCTGCGCGCCGCGGGGCCGGTCGCCCAGTCGAGCGCCAACCTCACGGGACGGCCTCCCGCGACCACGTGCGCGGAGGCCAGGGACCAGCTCGGCGACCGCGTCCGCACCTACCTCGACGGCGGGCCGAGCGGGACGCAGCCCTCCACGATCGTCGCGTTCACCGACGGCTCGGGACCCGACATCCTGCGCGAGGGCGCCGTCCCCCGCACCGCGGTCGAGGAGGCCCTGCGCGGCCTGTGACACCGCGGGCGGCGGCAGGCGGTCAGCCCTCGTCGGGGAGGCGGTCGGGGGCGTTCGCGCCGAGCAGCGCCTCGCCGATCTCCGTCACGTGCGCGCGCTGGGCGGGTGAGAGCACGTCGAGCAGGTACTCCCGCACGGCGCGGGCGAAGCGGGGGGCGGCCTCCTCGGCGACGGCGAGCCCCTCGTCGGTGAGCACCGCGAGATAGCCGCGCCTGTCCCCCTCGACGGCGTCGCGCCGCAGCAGCCCCATGGCTTCGAGGCGGGAGGTCGCATGGGTGATCCGGCTCGGCTTGGAGTCGGTGCCTGCCGCGAGCTCCGACATCCGCAGGGCGCGCCCCGGCGCCCGGCGCAGCCGCCACAGGACGTCGAAGTATGTGCGCGGCAGGCCGAGTTCGGACTGGAGGTCGTCGTCGAGCCGGGCTGTCACCACCCGCCAGGAACGGTTGAACGCCCGGTAGGTACGCAGCTCCTCGGGGTCGAGCCAGCCCTCGTCACTCATGGCATCACCCTAGCGCCGCACCGCGCGCAGTCCGGCCGCCTCACCGCGGCGGCCGGCGCCGCCCGCCGCTCACGCGGGCAGGACGGCGTCCCAGGTGACGGGGAGCGAGGTGGGTCCCAACAGGAGGCTGTCCGCCTGGAACGGGATCTCCTCCGCGGGCACGGCGAGGCGAAGCGACGGCAGGCGCCTCGCCAGGGTCTCCAGGAGAAGGCCCAGGGCCATCCGGGCGATCGGCTCTCCCACACAGCGGTGCAGGCCGTGTCCGAAGCCCAGATGAGTGGTCGCGGTGGGGCGTGTCACGTCGAATGTGTCGGCGTCGGCGAGGAACCGCGGGTCGCGGTTGGCGCCCGACAAGGAGACGACCACGTACTCCCCGGCCCCGATGGTCTGGCCGCCGAGTTCGGTGTCCCGGGTCGCCCTGCGGGTGACACCGTCGGCGCCGCCCGCGATGAAGCGGGTGATCTCGTGCACTGCGTGGTCGCACAGCTCCGGCCGCTCCGAGAGCAGCGCGAGCTGACGGGGGTCCTCGAACAGGGCCAGCAGGCCGTAGCTGGCTATGGCAGGCAGCGTACGGTAACCGCCGGAGAGTACGGCGATGGTCAGCACGGTGATCTCCGAGTCGCTGAGCGGGGGCTCGGCCCGCTCGGCGTGCACGACGAGCCGGCTGAGCACGTCGTCCCCCGGGGCGGCCCGCCGCTCCTCCACGAGGTCGAGGAGACGCAGAAAAACCGGTGCGCCGGTCTCGGCGAGATCGTCGTCGGTGCTGAGGGTGCTCAACGACGCGTCGATCATCTCCTCCACCAGCGGAACGACGTCTTCCGGCAGGTCGAAGAGACGGGCGAAGACCGCCTGGCCAAGGGGCCGGCAGACCTCCTCATGCAGGTCAGCGGCCTGGTGGGGGAGCCCGTCCAGCAGCCGGTCGAGCTCCTCCTTGAGCCGGGGCCGCAGCGCGGCGAGCCTGCGCGGACTGCTCAGCTCGGGCGCGAGCGCCCGGCGGATACGCAGGAAGTCCGCCCCGTCGAGACGCGAGAAGTCCCCCTCCGCGATGGGGGTGTCCCAGCCGAAGGCCGCCGAGCGGTGCGCCGCGCTGCCCGAGCTGCTACTGAAGACGTCCGACGAGTCGAGCACTTCGCGCACCTCGGCGTGCCGGCTCACGAGCCACGCCTCAGGCCCTGTGGGGCAGGTGACCCGGACCACGGGCGCCTGGGCCTGGAGCCTCGTCAGGCCGGGGGACATCGCGTAGCGGTGCTCCGAGGTGACGGCCGGAGGGAGCATGGGGCAGCGGGGGGCTGAGGTGTCGTTCACGTGGGTCCGTTTCGGTGTGTCTGGTGTGGTCCGTGTGGCGGCCTGTCGCGGCGTCTCGTACAGCACGGTGCCCGAGGGGCGCTGCCGGGAGGCGTGGCTCAGCCGAGCGGCGAGAGCCGGCCGCGGGTCGTGCCGTACGTGTGCGACGGGCCGCTCATCGCGCCCTCGCCGACCGCCGGGGCGCCGGCGGGGTGGTACGAGGTGTCGGCCCAGTGCCCGTGCACGTAGAGGACCTGGATCTGGCAGCCCCGGGCGATCAGCGCGTTGAGCAGGTCGGGCAGGACGTAAGGGCGTGCCGCCCGGCGGCCGGTGAGGTCGCGCAGCACGGCGCGCAGGGCGTGCGCGCCCTCGCCCCTGGCGCGCAGGATGCCGAGCCACCGGCCGTGCGCCGCCGGTGCGGCCGGGCCCGCGGGCTCCGCCACGTGGCGCAGCCGCACGTCCTGGCGCTCGGGGCCGGGCGCGTCGGGCGCCGAGCACCTGCAGTCGCCGCGGGCGCCGGAGCCGGGGTCCACGGCGACGGCCACGGCGCCCTCGGTGTCCAGGAGTTCGCGCAGCAGGTAGCCGCGCAGCCGAAGCCCTGCCCTGCTGACGACGACGTCGTCGCCGACGTCGGCGAGCGCGGCCTGCAGGGCGTGCAGTTCGCCCGCGGCGCCGCGCGCCTGGGTCGCTTGGACGATCCGGCGCACGCCCTGCGCGCCGAGCACGGAGGTGAGCGCCGACTCGCCGGCCTCCTCGGCCGCCGGCTCCGTGTCCCCGGCGCCGAGCACCACGGCGTCGGGCGCGGCCCGGCGGGCCGGGAGGTAGCGCCGCTCCGCGCGGGACAGCTCCTCGGCGTCCTGGAGGCGGAAGAGTTCGGCGACCGGGACGACGGCGGTGCCAAGGCCTGCGGGAGTCTCCTCGGCCCGGACGGCGCGGGCCGTCTCCTGCATGGCCCGGGTCGCCGCACGCAGCATGTGGTTGGCCCAGATGGCGACGCTCACACCGGCCGCGCGGAAGGTGTCGGTCGGTGTGCCGGCCGCGTAGGTCGTGGGGACGATGACGAGCGGTGAGCGGCCCGCCCACTCGCGGGCGAAGGCCAGGATCTCGCCCGCGTGGCGCTCGCGGGAGTGGATGAGGATCGCGTCGGCCCCGCTGAGGCGGTAGGCCTCCGCCCTGCGCAGCGCCTCGCCGAGGCCCCACCCGGCGATCAGCGCCTCCACCCGGGCGACGAGGCAGAAGTCCGGGTCGAGCTGGCTGTCCTTGACCGCCTTCAGCTTCCCGCTGAACTCGTCCACGTCCGCGAGGGGTTGCGCCAGGCTGTTGATGAAGCTGTTGGTCTTGGGGAACGTCTTGTCCTCCAGGCAGACGCCCGCGGCGCCCCGTTGCTCCAGCTTGCGCACGAGCCTGCGGGCGTTGTTGAAGTCGCCGTACCCGGTGTCGCCGTCGAGCAGGACGGGCAGGCCGCTCGCGTCGGCCATGAACTCGACCTGGTCGAGCACCTGCGTCCAGCTCAGCTCGTTGTTGTCGCGCACCCCGGACTGCGCGGACAGGGTGAGCCCGGAGGCCCAGACGGCGGGGAAGCCCGCCTCCTCCACGATGCGTGCGGACAGGCCGCTGTGCGCCTCCATGAGGAAGTCGAGGTCCGGGCCTTCGAGCAGGGAGCGCAGCCGCGTGGTGCGCCGCTGTGCGCCGGCGGCGGCCGGCCGCGGCGCGGCGCCCTCGTGGGGTGCGGCCGCTCGGGTTGCGGCGTTCATCCGGGAAGTCCCTCCAGCCGGGGAAGTACGTGGGTGCGCGCGTGGCGCACGTCGTGCGGGAAGTCGGTCTCGCACCAGGGGAGTCCGGAGACGTCGGCGGCCTCGAAGTCGACGCGCCCGCTGCGGATGAGCTCTCTCAGCACGTCCTCGTGCGGCAGCCCGGTGCGGCCTTCCGCGACGTGTCGCGCGGTGGTGGCGGCGAGTTCGCGGGAAGCCGCGGGGGTCAGCCGGAAGAAGCCCACGGACTCGGCGAGGCGGTCGGGGGCGAGCCCTTCCGGCACGTCCTTGGTGAGGTCCACCACGCGGCCGCCGGACTGGCAGATCTTCACGGGCTCGGGGCCCGGATCGAAGTCGTGGTCGGCGAGCATGCGGTTGGCGCTGCCGCCCGCCGTGAGCGCGGTGAGCATCCGCAGGTCGTAGAGGACGTCCGCGTCCATGACGAGCAGGTCGCCTTCGGGGGCGAGGTGGTCGGCGGCCGCGTGCAGGCTCACCGTGCTGCCCTGCCGGTAGTCGGGGTTGACGACCACCGTGGGCGCGGGGTCGGGGGCGAGGGCGGCGAGCTCGGCGGTGATGTCCGACGCCAGGTGGCCCACGACGAGGACGACGTCGGTGACGCCCACGGCGCGCAGCAGCCGCAGGTGGCGCTCCAGCAGGGTCGTCCCGCCGTAGCGCAGCAGGCACTTGGGCAGCCGCCTGGCCTCCGGCAGGGGGGCGAGCCGGGTGCCGCGCCCCGCCGCGAGGATGACCGCGCGCGCGGTCACACCGCGCGCGGTGCCGGCCGCCGCGCCGGACGGCACCGCGGCAGGGTCCGTGCGGCCGGGCAGCACACCGGCCGTCACTCGGCGCTCCCCGCGCCGCGAGGCCCCGCGCCGCGCAGGACCTCGCGCAGCCCGAAGTAGCCGAAGGCGTCCTTCATCCGGGTCTGGAGGCGGCGCCACGGGGCCATGCGGCCGTCCGTCACGTATTCGAGGGTGAGCACGATCCGCTCGTCCCCTGCGGCTGCCGGGGTGACGCGGTGCTCGATGGCGTCGCCGTTGAAGATGACGAGGGCACCGGGTGCGAGCGCCGTCGAACGCACGGTCCGCTCGCCCGGGAGCCGGTATTCTAGGCGGCAGGACGACTCGTCGACCAGGCCGATCAGGACCGTGTAGCGGTCGCCGCGGTAGTGGCTGGTGTCCTTGTGCCAGCCGATGAAGTCGCCCTCGCGCGTGTAGTGGTAGAGCGCGTAGGCGTGCGGGTCGTCGGGCGGGCAGGGGCCGAGCCCCGGCGCGGCCAGGGTGCGCACGAAGTCGAGCATCTCGGGCGAGTGGTAGAGCTCCCCGAAGGCGGGGGCCTGTCGGGCGAGGCGGTAACTGCTCACACTGCCGCCCTGCTTGTGCCCGGGGATGCGGTTGCGGTGCACCTCGCCGCGGAGCGCGGGCAGTTCGCCCTGGAGGGCGCGCAGCCGTTCGGACCCGAGGAAATCCGGCAGGTGGAGGAACTCGCCCGCGGCGTGGAACCGCTGCCCGAGACCGCCCGTGTCGAACCGCTCGGCCAGGCCGAGCGCCGCCTGTGAAGCCATCAGTCAACCGCTCTCAGTCGTCGGGGACAAGCGCCCGATGAGTACCGCGCGCTCCGGGCGGAACCGGCCCGGCACGCCGCCGCCACCGGAGGGGCGGGAACGGTCGGGCACATCGTCCGCTCTCCCCCGCACTCTCCATACGGGCTCCGGATACAAGGGAGTTCAAACGATGTGGTGTGACGCCCGACACAACAACGTCATGTGATTCACCGCACGACACCCTTGCTTGACATCTGCCGCGCTCCTTGCGTGAATCAACGTCAAGCCCGCACCGCCGCACGGGTCTTACGGCTGGGTCCGGCGGGCGCCGGGCTCCGTTCCGGCCACAGGACCCACCCGGTGGCAACGCCTCCCCCGGCGGCCCCGCGACGGCACCCCGATGCCCCTCCACGGCGCACGTGTGTGCCGCGGCGCCCTCACCCCCGGCACCCCGCCTGCCCCCGTCCGCGACGCGAAATGAGCCCGCCACCATGGCTGTTGACATCCAGGCCGACCGCAGTGCGGCTCAGGTGCCGGGACTGCGTCCCGGCCGGGGGCCCACCGGCGGCCTCCCCAGCGGGGGTGTCCGCGGCCTTGCCCTGGTGACGGGCGCCTCGTCCGGCATCGGGGCAGCGGTGGCGGAGCGGCTCGCCCGCGAGGGCTACCGACTCCTGCTGGCGGGGCGCGACTCCGCACGGCTCGCGGCGGTCGCTGCGCCGCTCGGCGCGGCCACCGTGACCGCGGACCTGGCGCACGCCGAGGGCGTCGAGGCGGTGGCGCGCGCCGCCAGGGAGCGCGGCGAACCGCTGACGCTGGTCGCGCACGCGGCGGGGCGCGGCTGGTTCGGCCCGGTCGCCGCGATGGACGGCGCGGTCGCACAGGAGCTGATCTCGGTCAATCTGCTGGCGCCGATCCGGCTGACCTCCCTGCTCCTGGACGCGTTGCACGGCAGCGGCGGCCGGGTCGTCTTCGTCTCGTCGGTCGCGACGCTCGGGGTGGCGCACGAGGCCGCGTACTCGGCCTCCAAGGCGGGCCTGCGGACCTTCGCCGACGCGCTGCGCCTGGAGTCCGGGATCGGTGTGACCACGGTCTTCCCCAGCGCCGTCGACACCGACTTCTTCCGCCGCCGCGGCCGGCCGTACGACCGGCGCTTCCCGCGCCGTGTCCCGGCGGCGAAAGTGGCGGACGCGCTGGTCGACGGCGTCAGCCGCGGGCGCGCCGAGGTCTTCGTGCCCCGCTGGCCCCGGCTCGCCGCGCTGACCCACGCGGGCCTGCCGGCCGTCTACCGGCTGCTGGCCCGCCGGTTCGGCTAGGGCCTGCCTGACAATTCCCGTCCGGCTCGCGGCGCCCGACACTCTGCTCCGCACTCCCCCACCAGGAAGGCCCCATGCTCCAGCCCCTCACACCGCCGAAGGCCGCGGCGGCCGCCGCCGGGGGCGGCCAGGACATCGCGGCCGCGCCGCCGCCGCGGTTCTGGGACGCCCGCCTCGCGCGGTGGCTCGTCCGGCCGCTGGCGCGCACCGCGGTGCGCCCGAACCACATCACCACACTGCGGCTCGCCCTCGGGCTCGGGGCCGCCTGGTACGCCGCGGGCACCGGGTGGTGGGCCCAGGCCGCCGGCGCGTGGCTGTTCGCGCTCTCCAACGTGATCGACCACGCCGACGGCGAGCTCGCCCGCATGACCGGCCGCACCAGCCGGGCCGGGCACCTCTACGACATCGCGGTGGACTGCCTGGTGCACGTGGTGTTCCTCGCGGCGCTCGGCGTCGGGCAGCGCGACGTCTTCGGCACGGCGGCGGCCGCGGTGCTCGGCGCGGTCGCCGGTGTCTGCGTCGGCTTCATCTTCCTGGTGCGGCTGCTGATGACGGAGCGGGCGGGGAAGGCCGGGGCCCCGCTGCCGTCGCTCGGCGGGTTCGACGCGGAGGACGTGCTGTACGTGCTCCCGTTCGTGGCGCTCGCGCACGGCCTCGGGGTCTTTCTCGTCCTCGCCGCAGCGGGCTCCGCGCCGTCGCTCGTGGTGACGCTCGTCGCCTGGGCCAGGCTGCGCCGTACACACCCCGCCGGGCCGGACAGCGCGCCGCCCGGCTCCCCCGCCACCCTGCCCACCGACCGCGCCGGGCGCTCCGCGCCGGGCCGGCACACCGTCGAGGACATGCCGTGATCGAGGCCGAGGACTTCTGCGACGAGCTCGCCGCCCGCGGATTCACCGCGGCGAGCGGCGTCCCGTGCAGCCATTTCAGCGGGCCGATCTCGGTGCTCGGGCGCCGGGGCGACAGCTACGTGGCCGCGGCGAACGAGGGCACTGCGCTGGCCACGGCGGCGGGCGCCGCCCTCGCAGGCGAGCGCGCGTACGTGATGGTGCAGAACTCGGGGCTCGGCAACCTGGTCAACCCGCTGACGTCGCTCGTGGTGCCGTACGGCCTGCCGGTGCTGTCGTTCGTCAGCCTGCGCGGCTGGCCCGACCCCGACACCGACGAGCCGCAGCACCGGCTGATGGGGACCGCGACGGACGGCCTGCTGGCCGCCCTCGGCATGCCGCGCCTCCTCCTCGATGCGGGCGGGACGCTGGACGGGTTCCGTCGGCTGCTCGACTCCGCGAGCGGCGAACTCGACGCGGGCCGGGCGCCGTTCGTCCTGGTGGAGCGGGGTGCGGTCGGCCCCGACCGGGCGGCCGCGGTCGAGCCGACCGCGCCTGCAGGAGGCCGCGTGCCCCCCGCGGACGTGCTGGCAGCCGTCGTCGCGGCCGCCCCCGACGCGGCCGTGTTCGCCACCACGGGCTACACCGGGCGCGAGCTGTTCGCCCTGGCCGACCGGCCGGCCCACTTCTACATGCAGGGCTCCATGGGCCATGTGTCGTCGCTCGCGCTCGGGGCGGCACGCGCCCGCCCCGCGCGCACGGTGGTGGTGCTCGACGGTGACGGCGCCGCGCTCATGCACCTCGGCGCGCTCTCCCAGATCGGCCACCACGCCCCGCCCAACCTCGTGCACCTCGTGCTCGACAACGGCGTCCACGAGTCGACCGGCGGCCAGCCGACCACCTCGGGCACGGCCTCCTTCCCCGCGGTGGCGCTGGCCTGCGGCTACGCCTCGGCCGCCGAGTGCCCCACCGGGGACGCCCTGCGCCTGTCCCTCGCGGCGGCTCTCGCCTCTCCGGGACCGCACCTGCTGTCCGTGCCGACCGCCCCGCGCACGGGCGCGATCCCGCCGCGCGCGACGAACGCGATCGGCGCGGAGGAACTCCGCGACCGCTTCCGCCGGTTCCTGGCCTGACCGCAGGGCCGGGCTCCGCAGCGCATGCCTCCGGCCCCGCTCAGCGCGGCAGGGCGCGCGGCCGGCAGCCGCCGGGCACGGTGGGCGGCCGAGGAATCAACTCGCCGTCCGGTCGGCGCTGTTCGTCGCACGGAGGCCGTGCGGGGGCTGCGCGGCGGACGTCACGTGCGGCGGCGCCCCGGCTGGGGGCCCTCGTGCGACGGGGCGGCGTCGGCCTCCGGCGGTTCGCCGGTGGCCGCGGCCAGGCCCGCGAGCAGGGTGAGGGCGTCCGCCGACGGTGAGCCGGGCAGTGCCTGGTAGACCACCAGCATCTGGTCGCCCGGCTCGGCGACCAGGAGCTTGTCCCTCAGCAGTTCGAGCTCGCCGACCCGGGGGTGGTGCATGCGCACCGGGCCTGAGGACCTGCGGACGACGTCGTGCCGGGCCCACATACGGCGGAAGTCCTCGCTCTTGAGCGAGAGTTCGCCGACGAGGGTGGTGAGCCGCCGGTCGTCGGGGTCGGCGCCCGCCGCGCCGCGCAGCTGGCCGACCGCGGCGGCGGCCGCCTCCTCCCAGTCGTCGTGGAGTTCGCGGTCCGCGGGGTCGAGGAAGGCCGCCCGCAGCCGGTTCGCCCCGGCCGCCATGTTCGGCGAGAGCGCCTCGGCGAGCGCGTTGGCCGCGAGGACGTCGGTGTGGCGGTTCTGCACGAAGGCGGGCGCGGGCAGCGAGCGCAGCAGCAGGAGGGTGCCCTCGCCGACGCGGTCGGCGCGCGGGGTGCGGGCGCGCCGCGGGCTCGGGTGCGCCAGCCTGTGCATGTACGAGGTCTGCGCGGGGTCCAGGTCGAGTACCCGCGCCAGCGCGTCCAGCACGTGCGCCGACGGGGTGCGGTCGCGCCCCTGTTCGAGCCGGAGGTAGTACTCGGTGCTGATGCCCGCGAGCATCGCCACCTCCTCGCGGCGCAGCCCGGCCACGCGGCGCTGCCCGGTCACCCGCAGCCCGACGTCCGCCGGCCGCACCGCGGCGCGCCGGGCCCTGAGGAAGTCACCCAGCGAGTTGCTCATGCGTCCAGCGTAGGCACGGGAGGCCGGCGGCCGGGTGTCCCTGTTTCTACCAGGCAGCCATGTCCCCGGGGGAGAGAGAAATCCACCGGCCTGGTATCCCCGGTGACACCAGGGCAGTTCCCCGTGCCTTCTTGTCGGCCGGCGTCGCGCTCCGCACCCTGGTGGTACCCGATGTATACCGCCGAGAGAACGGTGCCCCGCATGGCCACTCCTGCCACCGCCCCGCCGCGCCCGCTGCTGATCAAGGGTGGCCGAGTGCTGCTCCCCGACGGCACGAGCCCCCGCGCCGACGTGGCCGTGCGCGACGGGCTGATCACCGAGGTCGGCAGCGGTGCCGCCGCGCTCGGCGACGAGGAGACGATCGACGCCGACGGCCGTCTGGTGCTGCCCGGTCTCGTGGACGCGCACCGCCACATGTGGCTCGGGAGCCTGTCGGCGAGTGCCGGCGATGTCACCCTCTTCCCGTACGCCCGGCAGGTGAACGAGGGACTCGGCGACCCCTTCACCACCGAGGACGTGTACGCGGGCGTCCTGTGGGGCGCGGTGCAGGCCCTCGACGCCGGTGTGACGACGGTCGCGGACTGGGCGCACAACCTCGGCACCGACGAGGACGTGGAGGCGAACGTGCGGGCCCTGGACGACAGTGGCATCCGCGCCCGGTTCTTCTTCGGCGGCAAGGCGTCCTCCAGCGGCGATCCGGCACACTTCGCGGCGCAGGCGCGCCGACTGCACACTGCGCATGCCGCGCGCGGCGGGGACGGCAGGATCGCCCTCGGCCTCGCGCTGCGCGGCCCCTCGATGGCCGGCCCCGCGGAGAACGAGGCGGACTTCGCGCTCGCCCGTGAGTTGGGCCTGCCCGTCTCCGTGCACGCGGGCATGGCCGGCATGCCGGGCGCCGTCGATCAGTTGGAGTCCCAGGGGCTGCTGGGCCCCGAGGTGAACTACGTCCACGCGAACGCGTTCAGCGCGCGCGAGTGGGAGCTGATCGCCGCGTCCGGCGGCACCGTCTCGGCCACCCCGACGGTCGACCTGACGATGGGGCTCGGCAGCCGCCTCGCCACAGGCCCCGCACTGGCCCACGGCGTGCCGGTCGGGCTGGGCGCCGACACCGTGGCGTACGGCCCGACCGACCTGTTCGGCGAGATGCGCCTGGTGCTGGCCGGCGAGCGCGCTCAGGCGAACGCGGAAGCGGTCGGGCGCGGTGAAATGCCCTCGGAGCTGCACCTGTCCCACCTCGACGTGCTCGATGTCGCCACCCGCGGTGGCGCCCGGGTGCTCGGCCTCGCCGACCGTGTCGGGGAGGTCGCCCCCGGGCGCGCCGCCGATCTGATCACGGTCGACCTGTCGGCGCCCCACCTCGACGGCTTCGGCAGCCCGGTGCTCTCGGCCTTCCGGGGCGCGGGCCCGCGGGACGTGGACACCGTGGTGGTCGCTGGACGCGTCCTGAAGCGGCACGGCCGTCTGGACGCCGCGCTGCTCGATCACGCCCGCGCGGAGATGCGCCGTTCCCGGGGCCGGATCCGCGCGAGGTCCCTGTAGCCGCGGTCGCGGGGCGGGCCCTGCCCTTCGCTCTCCGGCCGGGGGTCAGCCGGAGAGCGGTGTGCGGACCGGGTAGGCGGCGTCGAGCGCCCACTGCGGGTACATCCTGGGCGGTTCGCTCACCTCGTCGAGGTCCGCGATGTCCTGCGGGGTGAGCGCGAGGTCGACGGCGGCCAGGTTCTGCTCCAGCTGGTCAGGGCGTCTGGCCCCGACGCTCACACTGGTCACGCCGGGCCTGGCCGGCACCCGGGCGAGCGGGCTGCAGCCGAGCAGGCCGAGGCCCGTCGCGCGCAGCAGCGGCAGTGCCTCGTGGTCCAGGTCGCGTCCCACAGGACGGCTGACCGGGCACTCGCCGCTGCGGCCCCCTCCGCGGGCAGGCCCGCGCGGACCGGCCGGGGGAGGTTCTCCCCCGCCGAGAGGGCGGGCGTTGGACGGTGCGGGACGCCGCGCGCCCGTGGAAGCCGTCGCGTTCGTCCCCGGTCGCGCGCGGGCCCCCGGGCACGCGGCGGCCTCGGGCGCGCCCTCGCCGGCCGATAGCCTGGTATACGCCAGGAACCGGAAGGACCGCCGCTCACGCGGCGCGTCCGCAGGCGATCCCCGGAAGGCGAGGCGGTCATGGGCACCGGCGCCGTACCCGACGCGGCCGCGGTGGGCGACAGCCATGCGGCGCTGCTGCGGGACGTCATGGACCGCATCGGCGACAAGTGGTCGGTGACGGTGATCTGCCGCCTCGACGCCGGACCGCTCAGATTCAACGCCCTCAAACGCGCCACGGACGGCATCACCCAGCGCATGCTGAGCGCGACCGTGCGCCGCCTGGAACGGGACGGCCTGATCAGCCGCACCGTCGAGCCGACCACGCCGCCCCGCGTCGAGTACGCGCTCACGGCGCGCGGCCGCAGCCTGCACGGCGTCCTCGCCGGACTGGTGGACTGGACGGAGCGGAATCTCGACGACATCCGGCGCGACCGTGCGGCGTACGACGAGGCGGGGTCGCGGGCGAGATCCTCGGCCGGGTCCTCGCCGGGCGGCGCGGCGGCTTCGTGGCCGCGACCAAGTTCGGCATCGTCTCCGCGCCCTTCGGCGGCGAGGCCCGCATCGACGGCAGCCCCGCCTAACCCGCCTACGCCCGCGAGCGGCTCGAACGCTCGCTGCGGCGCCTCGGCACCGACCACGTCGACCTGTACTACCAGCACAGGGCCGGCCCCTCGGTGCCCATCGACATGACGTCCGCCCTGCGCCCGGCCGGCCCCGCGCCGCGTAGGCGGCGCCGCGCCGGCCCGTCCGGATGCCGAACGGCCTGGCACGGGGGGCGGGTGGGCCCGTAGGCTGGGCGGCGCAGCTGGTTCGCCCCGTCCGCCAGGCGGGGTGTCGCAAGAGGGAACCCGGTGGGAATCCGGGACTGCCCCGCAGCGGTGAGCGGGAACGACCGCCGTCATACGCACTGGACTCCGCGACAGGGGTCCGGGAAGCGACGGCCAGTAGGAAGCCTCGTCCCCGACGAGGACACGCCCGCGAGTCCGAAGACCTGCCACTGCCCGTACGCGTGTCACACGCGCACGGAACAACCGGTGACCTCGTGGGCGGGTCGGCGTGCACCACCGGCGGACGGCCGCGCCTCGCGTGCCGGGCCGCGGGTTCTGTCACCCTCTCCTCACCACGGGACCCCCGGTACACCAGGGAAACGTCTCTCGAAGGAGAACTCCGTGACCAGCGAGACCGCAGCCGCGGCGGCACGGGCCACCGTCCACGGCTACCCCCGGCAGGGGCAGGGCCGCGAGCTGAAGAAGGCGATCGAGGGCTACTGGAAGGGCCGCGTGGACGCCGCCGCCCTCCGCTCCGTCGCCGCAGGACTGCGCCGCGCCAACTGGCAGGACCTGGCGGGCGCCGGCATCGACGAGGTGCCGACGGGCGACTTCTCGTACTACGACCACATGCTCGACACGACCGTCATGGTCGGCGCGGTCCCCGCACGGCACCGGGCGGCCGTGGCCGCGGACCCGCTGGAGGGCTACTTCGCCATGGCCCGCGGCACGCAGGACGTCGCACCGCTCGAAATGACCAAGTGGTTCGACACCAACTACCACTACCTGGTGCCGGAGTTGGGACCCGACACGGTCTTCTCCGCCGATTCGGCCAAGCAGGTCGCCGAGGTCCGCGAGGCGCTCGCCCTCGGACTTGCCGCCCGGCCCGTGCTGGTCGGCCCCGTCACCTATCTGCTGCTGTCGAAGCCCGCGCCGGGGGTGGCGGCCGGTTTCGACCCGCTGACCCTGCTCGACCGGCTGCTGCCCGTCTACACGGAGGTGCTCGCCGACCTGCGGGCGGCGGGTGCCGAGTGGGTGCAGGTCGACGAGCCCGCCCTGGTCCAGGACCGCACCCCGGCGGAGCTGAACGCCACCGCGCGCGCCTACCGCGACCTCGGCGCCCTCGCCGACCGGCCGCGGCTGCTCGTCGCCTCCTACTTCGACCGGCTGGGCGACGCCCTGCCCGTGCTGGCGGCTTCGCCCGTCGAGGGCCTCGCGCTCGACTTCACCGGGGCGGCGGCCGCCAACCTGGACGCGCTCGCCGCCGTCGGCGGCCTGCCGGGCAAGCGGCTCGTGGCGGGCGTCGTGGACGGACGCAACATCTGGGTGAACGACCTCGGGAAGTCCCTGAGCACGCTCGGCACGCTGCTTGGCCTCGCCGACCGGGTCGACGTGTCGGCTTCCTGCTCCCTGCTGCACGTCCCGCTGGACACGGCGGCCGAGCGCGACATCGACCCGCAGATCCTGCGCTGGCTCGCCTTCGCACGCCAGAAGACCGCGGAGGTCGCCGCCCTCGCGCGGGGCCTGGCGCGGGGCACGGACACGATCGCCGCAGAACTCGCCGTCAACCGGGCCGCGCTGGCGTCCCGCGCCGCCTCGCCCCTCACCCGGGACCCGGCCGTGCGCGCCCGCGCCGCCGCCGTCACGGAGGCCGAGGCGCGCCGCTCCCTGCCGTACCCGGAGCGTGCCGCCGCGCAGCGCGCCCGGCTGGGCCTGCCGCTGCTGCCGACGACCACCATCGGCTCCTTCCCGCAGACCGGCGAGCTGCGGTCGGCGCGCGCCGACCTGCGCTCGGGCCGGATCGGCACCGGGGAGTACGAGGACAGGATCAGGGCCGAGATCCAGGACGTGGTCTCCTTCCAGGAGAAGACGGGCCTCGACGTGCTGGTGCACGGCGAGCCCGAACGCAACGACATGGTGCAGTACTTCGCCGAGCAGCTGACCGGCTGCCTCGCGACCCGGCACGGCTGGGTGCAGTCGTACGGCACCCGGTACGTGCGTCCGCCGATCCTCGCGGGCGACATCGCGCGCCCCGAGCCGATGACGGTGCGCTGGACGGCGTACGCGCAGTCCCTCACGGACCGCCCGGTCAAGGGCATGCTGACGGGGCCCGTCACCATGCTCGCCTGGTCCTTCGTCCGCGACGACCAGCCGCTCGGCGAGACGGCGCGTCAGGTGGCCCTCGCGCTGCGCGACGAGGTCGACGACCTGGAGGCGGCCGGTACCCGGGTGATCCAGGTGGACGAGCCCGCGCTGCGCGAGACACTGCCGCTGCGCGCCGCCGACCGCCCCGCCTATCTGGCGTGGGCCACCGAGGCGTTCCGGCTCACCACCGGGGGCGCCGCACCCGCCACCCAGATCCACACCCACATGTGCTACGCCGAGTTCGGCGACATCGTCGGGGCCATCGACGACCTCGACGCGGACGTCATCAGCCTGGAGGCGGCGCGCTCGCACATGCAGGTCGCCCACGAGCTGGCCGGACACGGCTATCCGCGCGAGGCGGGCCCCGGTGTCTACGACATCCACTCGCCGCGGGTGCCGAGCGCCGAGGAGGCCGCCGCGCTGCTGCGCGCCGGGCTCGGCGCGATCCCCGCGGAGCGGCTCTGGGTCAACCCGGACTGCGGGCTGAAGACCCGGGCCTGGCCGGAGACCCGCGCCTCGCTCGAACACCTGGTGGCCGCGGCCCGCACGGTACGCGCCGAGCTCGGCGGCCCGTCGGCCTGACCGCTGGGCAGCACGAAGGCCCCGGGGCCGCGCCGGTGTGCGGCGCGGCCCCGGGGCCCCGGTGCGGGTGGGTGCGGGTCAGTGCAGCAACTCGACCTCCGCGAGGGTGCTTTCGTGGTCCGCCACCAGCCGGTAGTGGGTGTAGGCGCCCGGGTGGGCGACAGTGAACGGGCGGGTCTGCCTGTCCCAGGTGAAGGACTGCCCCGAGCGCCGGTCCACGGTCGTCCAGTGGCTGTTGTCGGTGGAGCCCTGGAGCACCCAGCCGTCCGGGGCCTTGGTGCGGTCCGCGGAGGTCAGCGTGTACTGCACGCCTTCGACCGGTGCACCGGGGGTGGCGAGCGGCAGGTCGACCGCGGTGAACGAGGCCGACGTGCCGGAGGTGTTGTCGAAGAGGGCACCGGAACCCGAGAGGGCGTCGGTGCGCGGCGTCGGGGCCGTGTCGCCCTGGGTGATGGAGGTGGGTCCGTCCTTCGCGCCGCTGCCCCAGGCGGAGGGCCGCGGCCCCATCGCGAAGTCCAGCGTCCCGCCCTTGGCGAGCAGATCGTGCGGGAGCGAAGTCGAGTCCCACCGCTTGCCGTTGAACTTCACGCCCTGGATGTAGACGTTGCGTGAGCTGTTCTTCGGCGCGTTGACCGTCAGGGTCCGCCCGTTGTCGAGGTGCAGGGTGGCCTGCCGGAACAGCGGGGAGCCGATGGTGTAGTCGCCGCTGCCCATCACGAGCGGGTAGAAGCCGAGCGACGAGAAGATGTACCAGGCGGACTGCTCGCCGTTGTCCTCGTCACCGTGGTAGCCCTGCCCGATGTCGCTGCCGGTGTAGAGCCGGGACAGCACCTCGCGGACCTTCTCCTGCGTCTTGTACGGCTGGCCTGCGGCGTCGTACATGTACGTGATGCCGTGCGCGGGCTGGTTGCTCTGGCCGAGCTCGCCCATCCGGGTGTCCCTGGCCTCGGTCATCTCGTGGATGACACCGCCGTAGGCGCCGGGGAACCCGGCCGTCTCGGGCGTCGAGAAGAACGTGTCGAGCTTCTTCGCGAGTCCGGCGCGGCCGCCGTAGACGTCCGCGAGGCCGCGGGTGTCCTGGGGCACGGTGAAGGAGTAGCCCCAGCCGTTGCTCTCGGTGTAGTCGCCGCCCCAGTCGCGCGGGTCGTACTGGCCGGGCGGCAGGTGCCAGTCGCCCTGGTCGTCGCGTCCCTGGAAGAAGCCGACCTGCTTGTCGTAGAGCTCGACGTAGTCCTGCGCCCGGTTGAGGAAGTAGGCGGACTCGTCGGCGTACCGCTTCTTGTGGGTCTTCTGGTAGAGGGCCTTGCCCATCTGGGCGATGCCGTAGTCGTTGACGTACCCCTCCATGGCCCAGGAGAAGCCCTCGCCGGTGCTCGTGGTGGTGTAGCCGAGGAACGGGGAGGTCGCCATGCCCTTGCGGCCGACGCCCGAGGAGGGCGGCACGACGGTGGCGTTCTTGACCGCCGCGTCGTAGGCGGCCTCGGCGTCGAACTTCACGCCCTTGACGTAGGCGTCCGCGAAGGCGACGTCCGACGAGGTGCCGGTCATCAGGTCGGCGTAGCCGGGCGAGGACCAGCGCGACATCCAGCCGCCGTCCTTGTACTGCTGGACGAACCCGTCGACCATCTCGCCCGCCTTCTGGGGCGTGAGCAGCGAGTAGGCGGGCCAGGTGGTCCTGTAGGTGTCCCAGAAGCCGTTGTTGACGTACACCTTGCCGTCGACGATCTTCGCGCCGGTGTGGGTGGCGGTGTCGGGTCCCGGCATCGCGGAGAACGGGCTGGCGTAGCGGTAGACCGGCTTCTTCACCGAACCGGTGTTCTCAAAGCCGGAGTTGGGATAGAGGTAGAGCCGGTACATGTTGGAGTAGAGCGTGGTGAGCTGGTCCTCGCTCGCGCCCTTCACCGTGATCCGGCCCATCAGCTTGTCCCACTGCGCGCGGGCCGCGTCGCGGACCTTCGCGTACGAGGTGCCGGCCGGGATCTCCTGGGCCAAATTGGCCTTGGCCTGGTCGATGCCGATCAGCGAGGTCGCCATGCGCAGCGTGACCGTGCGGCCGTGCCGCGGGGCGAACGTCAGATAGCCCGTGGCCCCGCTCGAACTGCCGTCGGTGACGGGCGCGTCGAAGGTGCCGTACACGAACAGGCGGGTGGCGCCGGTGGACAGGCCGCTCTTGACGTCGGAGTAGCCGGTGAAGGTGCCGTTGTCCTTGTCGAGGGTCAGGCCGCCCTGCTGGGAGACGTTGTCGAAGACGACGGACGCGTCCTTGCCCGGGTAGGTGAAGCGCATCATCGCGGCGTGGTCGGTGGGCGCGACCTGTGCCGTAAGCCCGTTCTCGAAGGTGACGCCGTACTCGTAGGGCCGCGCCTCCTCGTTGTCGTGGCGGAACGCGAGGGCCCTGCCGGTGCGCGAGGTGTCGGGCTTGCCCGCGGCGGCCGACGGCATGACCTGGAAGGTCTGCCGGTCGCCCATCCAGGGGCTCGGCTCGTGGCTGAGGCCGATCGCCTGCATCTCGGGGAGGTTGTCGGCGTTGTTCTGGCTGGCGTAGTTGTAGAGCCAGCTGTCGGAGCCGGCGTCCGTGACCGGGGTCCAGAAGTTGAAGCCGTTCGGCACGGCGGTCGCGGGGAAGTTGTTGCCGCGCGAGAAGCTGCCGCTGGAGTTGGTGCCCCTGGTGGTCAGCGCGTAGTCGGAGAGGTGCGCCTTCGGTTTGGCCTGCGGTGCCACGCCGAGGCCGATGTCGTCGACCCAGCCCTGGAACTTGGCGGGCCCCTTGGGGGCGTCGTACGCGACGAGGACGCGCGCCACGGTCTTGCCCGCCGCCACGTCGCCGATCCGCGAGACGCGGTGGTTCCACTGGTTGACGTAGAGGGACTTGGAGTCGCCCTGGCCGCGCGGGCTGAGCCCGAAGCCGTTCTGGTCGACGGCGCCGAGGCCGCTGAGGTAGGTGCCGTCGGTGAAGGCCAGGTCGACGGAGACGTTGGTGGCCTGGTAGTCCAGATCGCCAGTGGCCATCGCGGGAAAGATCTCGTACGAGAGCTGGGTGTCGCGGCGCACCGCGACGTCGACCTTGAAGACCTTGTTGTACGAGTAGCCGCGGCCCGCGGCGGTCTGCGAACCGGCGTAGCGCAGCGCGCTCTTGCCGGTGAAGCCCATGCCGGTCTTGGCGGTCGGCGAGGTGGCGGGGCCGCTGTCGACGCGGCTGAGCATCTGCGGGGGCGGCGGCGCGTCGGAACCTGCGGCGACGAGTTGCAGGTCGGCCAGCTGGGTGGCGTCGGTGGCGCCGTTGTTGGCGGTGATCTCCAGCCGGTAGTGGGCGTAGGCGGCCGGTGCGCCGGCGAGTTCGTAGCTCTGCGTCTGCTGCCGCTTGGCGAAGGACTGGCCGTCCCGGGTGTCGAGCGTCTTCCAGTCCTTGCCGTCCGTGGAGCCTTCCAGGGCCCACGACGTGGGGTCGCGTTCCGCGTGGTCGTTGGCGGAGGTCAGGGCGTAGCCGGTGAGGGCGACCGGGGAGTCGAGGTCGTAGGTGATCCAGCCGGTGGTGGCGAAGGCGAGCCACTTGCTGGACGCGTCGCCGTCGGCGAGGTTGCGGGCGACCTCGCCGCCCTGGGTGTTCTCGCCGCTCGCGGCGACGGCGGTCACATGGTCGTTCAGGTTGCCCTGGACCCCGCTCGTGAACGCGCCGTCGACCCCGGAGACCTTGCCGTGCTCGGCGGTGTCGGTCCAGGTCGGGGCCGGGTCGCCGGCCTCGAACGAGGAGCTGAAGGACGTCTTCGCGCCATGCGCGGGGGTGGCCGCTGCCGCGTAGGCGCCGCCCTGCGCGGAGGCCACGAGGGCCAGCGCGGCCAGTCCGGCGACGAGAGCCGGTCTGAGCCTGCGGCGGCGGTCCCTGGGGTGTGAGTGCTGCATACGGGGACTCCCGTGTGAGGTGGGGACAACGTTGTCAGGACCCTGCCACGTCACCCTAGACGAGCAGGAGTGGTGCCAGTCAAGGGTGTTGCGCCGGGATCGGCCTCACGGGTGGTCAGGGCGGTTGCCGGCGGGTGCCGTTGGCGCGCGGGGCGCCCCGCGGGACGGCTCCCGGCGGTGCGCAACGGATGGCCCCGGCACCGCCGGTCGGCCGCGCCCCTGCCGACCGGCGGTGCCGACCAACCGGTGCGCCCCGTGGGGCGTCAGCGCGCCCGGTCGCCCTGCCCGGCCTCCGTCCCTGGCGCGTCACCGCTGCTGACGCGGCGGTCGCGGCCCGCCCCGTGGCCGGCGGCGGCCATGGCGAGGCCGACCGCGGCGAGGAGGACGAGCGGGACGGTCCAGCCGCCGGTGGCGTCGTGCAGGGCGCCGAGCAGGAGCGGTCCCGCGGCGGCCACCAGGTAGCCGATCGACTGCGCCATCCCGGCGAGCGCGGCGGCCTGTCCCGGGCCGCCCGCGCGCTGGCTCTGGAAGCTGAGCGCGAGCACGAGGCACGCGCCGCCGCCGAGGCCGAGCAGGGTGCAGGCCACCACCGTCAGCGCGGGGACCAGCAGGAGCAGGAACCCGGCGGCGACGATCAGCGACGCGCCCGCGGCGGTGAGGCGCTGGTCGGGCCGGCCCCGGGTGGCCAGGGGCACGAGCAGGCCCGCGGTGAGCGCGACGATCTGGTAATAGAACAGCGTCCACCCGGCGGCGGTGCCGCTCATGCCCTGGCGGGCGAGGATGCTCGGCAGCCACGCGATGATCGTGTAGAAGCCGAAGGACTGGAGGCCCATGAAGAGGCTGACCTTCCAGGCGAGGGCGGACCGCCAGGGCGTCGGGGCGGGCGTCACGCCCGTGCTCGCCGCGGGCGCGTCGCCGCGGGTGCGCAGCAGCCAGACGGGCAGCGCGGCGACGGCGAAGACGATCCCCCAGGCAAGGCCGGTGTGCCAACTCCCCGGCAGGGCGTGCGCGAGGGGCACGGAGATGCCGGAGGACACGGCGGCCACGAGGCCCATCACGGTCACGTAGAGCGCGCTGACGGTCGGGATGCGCGGCCCCGGCACGTGCCGGCGGATCACGGCGGGCAGCAGGACGTTGCCGCAGGCGATCGCGGCGGAGAGCACCACCGTGCCGGCGAACAGGGCGATGTCGGAGGGCAAGGAGCGGACAGCCGTGCCGCAGGCGAGTACGGCGAGCGAGGACGCGAGGAGCTTCGCCGTCCCGTAGCGGTGCGAGGCGCGCGCGACGAGCGGGGAGGTCGCGGCGAACGTCAGCAGGGGCAGGGTGTTCAGCAGGCCGCCCCAGGTCGAACCGAGGCCGCTGCCGCGCTCGATGTCGGGCAGCAGGGTGCCGACGCCGGTCAGGGTGGCCCTGAGGTTCGCAGCGACCAGCAGGATGGCGACGAGCAGGCCGACCGGTGCCGCGGGGGCGGGGAGCCGGTCGCGGCCGGGCGCCGGGGCGTCCTGCGCGCCCACGTCAGTCCTCTCCACCGGTGCTCCCCCCGGGGTTGAGGGCGACGATCACGCTCACGCAGTGCCGGGCGCCGACCTCGTCGCGCGCGGTGATCGCTTCGACCAACCGGGTGTGCAGACGGGCGTGTTCGACCACGGTCGCGGTGTCCCACGGCAGGTCGCCGAGGACCGCGGAGACCGCGGCGCCGAGGTGCTCGTACATCTCGATCAGCAGTGCGTTGCCGCTCGCCCGCACGACGGCCTCGTGGAACCCGGCGTCGGTGCGCGCCACCGCCGCCATGTCGCCGGTCCGCGCGACGGCGCCCGCCTCGTCGGCCAGGGCGCGCAGCCGGTCCAGGTCCTCGTCGCTGCGGCGCAGGGCGGCGGCGCCCGCCGCGTACTCCTCAAGGACGGCGCGCAGTTCGAGCACGTCGTCCCCGCGTGACGCGCCGGCGCGCCGCACCAGCGCGGACTGGAGCTCGCTCGACGCCCTGACATACGTCCCGTCGCCGACGCGCGCCTCCAGGAGGCCGAGGTGGACCAGGGCGCCGAGCGCCTCGCGCAGCGTGCTGCGCCCGACGCCCAGCCGCTCCACCAGCACGTGCTCGGCCGGGATGCGCGCGCCCACCGGCCACGCCCCCGAGGTGATCTGCTCCCGCAGGCTCTCCACCACCTGAGCCGACAGGCTCGCCGCGCGGCGAGGTGCCCGAAGATTGTCCATGGATCGAGCATACATTCAAATGTCTGATGTTTGACAACGCCTCTCCTCCGGTGTCCGCCCGCATGCCCCCCGCCGGTGCCTGCGGGCCGCTCACGCGTCGAGTGCGCGCAGCCCCTCCTGCCAGCGGCGTCTGCGGGAGGCGTCGTCCTGCTCCCACCACGGCGGGCGCCCCCGCTCGCCGAGCGCGACCTTCGCCGTGCGGACCCGCTTCCTCGCCACGCGTTCGGCCGCGGCGTCGCCCGACTTCAGTGCGCCGCCCACCGCGCGGCGTGCGGCCATCAGGTGGGAGCGCAGCCTGGCGGCGGCGTCCTCGGGTACGGCGGGGTCGGTCGCCCGCCACCTGCGGCCGCCCACCACGACGAAGTGGCCGTCCTCGGTGTGCCGGGGTGCTGCGCGTCGCGTCATGGCCCCACTCCCCCGCAGGGCGCAGGCCGCCACGACGGGAGGCGGAGAGCGTACCCGCGCCGCGTGGCGCGGGTACGGCACACGGACGGGCGCACGACAAGGCCGCTCGCTGTGGAAGCCAGGTGCCCGCGGGACGTGCGTCCGGGCGGCGTCCCGCGGCGCGCCGCCTGACCGCGGCTCCCCTCCGGGTCAGGCCACGTCCACGGCCCTGAGGCAGCCGGCCGCCGCGTCGACGACCGCCGCCCGGCCGTCGGCGAGCCAGGGGCGGGGGTCGTGCTCCTCGGGGGACGCGGCGAGCGAGGCGCGCACCGCGTCCGTGAAGGCGACGCTGAGCAGCGTGCCGAAGTTGACCTTGGTCATGCCGTGCCGTACGGCCTCCCGCAGCTGGGCCGCCGGCACCCCTGAGGAGCCGTGCAGGACCAGCGGTACGGGGACCTCGGCGGCGATGCGGGCGACGAGGCCCAGGTCCAGGCGGGCCGTGCGGTCCTTCATGGCGTGGCTGCTGCCCACCGCGACCGCGAGCGCGTCGACCCCGGTGGCCTCGACGAACTCGCGTGCCTCGCGGGGGTCGGTGCGTACCCCCGGGGTGTGCGCCGAGCCCTTCTTGCCGCCGATGGCGCCGAGTTCGGCCTCGATGTACAGGCCCTGCCCGTGGGCCCATTCGGCGGCGGCCCTGGTGGCCTCCACGTTCTCCTCGTCGCTCAGCCGCGAGGCGTCGAACATCACCGACCCGGCGCCGCACTCGGCGGTGCGGTGCAGCAGGGCGACGTCCTCGACGTGGTCGAGGTGGAGGGCGATCCTGGCGCCGCTCGCCCGCGCGAGGGTGCCGACCGCGGCGGCCAGCGGGGCGACGTCGCCGTGGTGGCGCGCCGCGTTCTGGCTGATCTGGACGATCGCGGGCAGGCCGGTCAGCTCGGCTGCGCGGACGACGGCCTCCGCGTGTTCGAGGGTGATGACGTTGAGGGCCGCGACGCCGGTGCCCGCGGCGCGGGCGGCACAGACGAGGGCTGAGGTGGTGGTGAGCACGTCGGGTACTCCTGCTGTGTGGTGCGCCCCCGGGAGGCGCGTGCGGAAGGTGGCGCGGTCTCGCGGGGCGCTACGGCCGCGGCTCCAGCACGACGGACCTGCTCAGGGAGCGCGGGCGGTCCGGGTCGAGGCCCCGGCGGCGCGCCGTCGCCTCCGCGAGGCGCTGCACCCGTACGAGGTCGGCCTGCGGGTCCTGCGGGTGGTCGACGAAGGCGGCGCCCGTGGGGCCGACGTCCGCCGCGAGCCCCGCGGTGTCCTCGCCGAAGTGCCAGACGAGGCGGTGCGGGGCCGCGATGCTGATCGGCCCGTGGCGGTACTCCATGCTCGGGTACGCCTCCGTCCACGCCTGCGCGGACTCCCGCATCTTGAGCCCGGCCTCGCGGGCGACGCCGTGGGCCCAACCGTCGCCGAGGAAGGTGATCTGCTCGGCCGCGAGCCACTCCTCGGGCAGCGGCTCCCCCAGGGCGGTCTCGGCGGCGCGGGCCAGTGGCTCGGCGTCCTCGCCGAGCGAGGCGCGCAGCGCGGTCAGCGCGGTCGTCGCGAACAGCGTCTGGACGACGGAGCGTTCGTCGGCGAAGGCGAGGTCCACGAGGTGGTCGGCGGCCGACGCGACCGGGGTGGCGGTGTCGGCGGTGAGGGCCACCGTGGGGCAGGTCCCGCGCACGCGGCCGAGCACGTCGAGCACCTCGGTCGTGGTGCCCGAGCGGGTGATGGCGACGACCCGGTCGTAGGCGCGGCCCGCGGGGAAGGCCGACGCCGCGAAGAAGTCGGTCTCGCCGAGTCCGCGGGACTCACGCAGGACGGCGTACGCCTCGGCCATGAACCAGGACGTGCCGCAGCCGACGACGGCGACCCGCTCCCCCGGCTCGGGCAGGCCGCGCGCGGCGGCGGCCGTCTCCGCGGCCCTGCGCCAGGCGCCCGGCTGGCGGGCGATCTCGTCGCTGGTGAAGGACATGTGTGCTCCCGTGGCGTGTCGGGTGGCCCCGCAGGGCCCTGAGTGGCTGGTGGACTGCGGGTTCCGGTGCCCTGCGGCACCGGCCCGCGGCGGGTGGGGCGCGGATCACCGGGTGGCGACACCGCCCGGCGGGGCCGCGGGGCCCCCGCGCTGGTGTTCCGCGAAGTATCCGGCGAGGTCGGGTGCGAGCGGTTCCACGGGCGTGCGGTTCCCGCCGGTGCGCAGCGAGCGGGTGGCGGCGACGCCCGCGGCCACCGCCTCGCGGGCGGCGACGGGCGAGGTCTCGGTGGGCCCGCCCTCCGCCGCGAAGCGCAGGAACTCCCCGACGAGGGCGGCGTCGGCGCCGCCGTGCGAGGAGTCGTCGCCGCTCAGGGTCTCGACGAGGTCGGCCTGCGGCCGGTAGCCGGAGCGGCGCGTGTTCCAGACCTTGATCACGGGCTCGTCGTCCTCCAGGCCGTCCCCGAAGTTCTCCATGCGTCCCCGGTCCCCGATGACCGTGTAGTTGCGCCAGTAGTCGGGGGTGAAGTGGCACTGCTGGTAGCTCGCGAGCACCCCGTTGTCCAGGCGGCCGATCAGCATGCTGATGTCCTCGACGTCGATCACGGGGTTCAGCCCGGTGAGCGCGGCGGGCGGCCAGACGTCCGGGTCGAACCAGTCCGGCATGCGCGCGGCACCCTCCTCCCGCTCCTGGGCTCCCGTCCCCGGGCGGCGCGGGTTGCCGCCGTACACGGCGAGGTCCCCGAAGGCCGCCACATCCTTGGTGTACCCGCCGGCCAGCCAGTGGATCGCGTCCAGGTCGTGGGCTCCCTTCTGGAGCAGCAGGCCGATGGTGCGGGCGCGTTCGGCGTGCCAGTCCTTGAAGTAGTAGTCGCCGCCGTGCCCGACGAAGTGCCGGCACCACACCGCGCGTACCGTTCCGACGAGCCCCTCGTCGATCATCTTCCGCATGCGGCGGAGTACCGGCAGGTGGCGCAGGTTGTGGCCGACGTACAGGCGCGTCCCCGAGGTCAGGGCCGCGCGCAGCAGCAGGTCGCAGTCCGCCACGGTGACGGCGAGCGGCTTCTCCACGAAGACGGGGACGCCCCGGGCGAGGAAGAACAGCGCAGGTTCGAGATGGCGGTCGTCCGGTGTGAGGACGAACACGGCGCCGAGGCCGTCGTCCGCCATGTCCTCGTAGCGGGTGTGGATCGCGGCGTCGCGGCCGAACAGCCGGGCGGCGTCGGCCCGGCCGCGCGGTGACACGTCCGCACACGAGACGACGCGGGCGGTGCCCGGCCGGTTCGCCGCGGTCGCCAGCGGGGCGCGCTGGCCGACGCCGACGACTCCGACACGCAGTTCGTTCATCGTTGCGGGCCCTCCGGGGGTCACATGGCGGTTCAGTGGCCGAGGGTGGCGCGCAGCGAGGGCTGGAGGAGCTCGCCGTGGGCGCGCACCATGTCGTCGCACAGGTCCCAGATCTGCTCCACGGTCAGGCTCGCCGCGGTCGCCGGGTCGGTCATGGCCGCGTGGCGGATGTGCCGCGGCTCGTCGTCCACGGCGGCGCGCACCACGAGGTCGTTCGTGCTCAGGTACGTGCGGTTGAGCGCTGCCAGCTGCGGCGGCAGCTCCCCGATCCTGGTGGGCCGCACGCCCGTGCCGTCGACGAGGCAGGGCACTTCGACGGTGCCCTCGGCGGGCAGGTTGCCGATCAGGCCGCGGTTGGGCACGTTGCCGTAGACGGTACGCGGGACGCCGGTGGTGATGCTGTGGATGATCTGGGGCGCGTACTCCATGGTGGACTCGACGGGGAGCGGCCGGCCCGCGGCGAGCGCGGCGCGGGTCCTCTCGTACACGGCCGTGTTCTCGTCGACGATGTCGAGGTAGGCGCCCACCGGCAGGCGCAGCCGGCTGATCTCGCTGTCGTGGTGGAGGTACCAGGGCACGTACTCGCTGGAGTGCTCGCTGGTCTCGGTCGGGTAGTAGCCGAGGCGCCGGTACATGTCCACGCGCACCCTGCGCCTGAGCTGCTCGTCCTCGGCGATGAGGGCGTCGAGCCCAGGGTAGAGGTCGACGCCCTGGTGTTCGAGGCTCAGGACCCACGCCTGGTGGTTGACGCCCGCCGCGTGGTAGCGGACCTCGTCCTGGGGCACGCCGAGGAGCGCGGAGAGGTCGTGGATGGTCCAGTACACGGAGTGGCAGAGCCCGACGACGCGGGTCAGGCCGGTGGCGCGGGTGAGGTACTGGACGTTCATCGCCATCGGGTTGGTGTAGTTGAGCAGCCAGGCGTCGGGGCAGACGGCCGCGATGTCCTCGCCGAGCGCCTTGAGCAGCGGGAAGGTGCGCAGGGCGCGGAAGATGCCGCCGATGCCGAGGGTGTCGCCGATGGTCTGGCGCAGGCCGTGGCGCGCGGGCACCTCGAAGTCGGTCCTGGTGGACTCGCGCATGCCGACCTGGACGATGTTGATGACGAAGTCGGCGCCCTCCAGGGCCTCGCGGCGGTCGGCGTGCGCGGTGACGACCGGTGCCGCGCCCCGCTCGGCGGCGATGAACCGGGCGGCTCCCTCGGCGGTGGCCAGGCGTTCCGGGTCGATGTCGTGGAGGGCGATGCGGGCGTTCTGGAGTTCGGGGAAGCTGAAGAGGTCGGCGAGCAGCCCCTGGGTGAAGACGACGCTTCCGGCGCCGACGAACACGATCTTCTTGGCGGTCATCAGTGGTTCTCTCCGTCGTGGGCGAGGGCCGCGAGGGCCTCGGTCCAGGTGGGTTGCGCGGCGGTGCCGCCGCGGGCGCGGGTGGAAAGGGCGCCGCAGGCCGCGGCGATCCGCAGGGCGCGGCCCGGTTCCTCGCCCGCGAGGACGGCGGCGAGATAGCCGGCGTCGAAGCTGTCGCCCGCCCCCACGGTGTCCCGTGGCGCGACGGGGACGCTGCCGGCCCTCGACGGTGTGCGGCCGTCGTGGGCGAGCGCCCCGCGCGCGCCGTCCTTGACCACGACGAGCGGGCCGCGGGCGGCGAGGTGCGCCGCGGCGCGCTCCAGGTCGCTGTGTCCCGCGAGCGCGAGGGCCTCCCGCGCGTTGGGCAGCAGGATGTCGGTGGCGGGCAGGACGGCGGCGATGCCGCTGGGGTCCCAGCGGCCCGAGGGGTCGTCGTTGGTGTCGAGCGAGGTCGTGGCGCCGTGGTCGCGGGCCGTGCGCAGGAGGCCGGGGAGCCCGGCCGCGAGTGCCGGCATCAGGAAGTACGAGGCCGCGTGCACGTGCCTGCTGGTGGCCAGGAGGCGCTCGGGCACGTCGCTTGGCGCTACGGCGGCGAGGGTGCCGGGGGCCGTGAGGATGGCGCGGTCCTCGCCGCGTGCAACCACCGCGGTCAGCGGGGTGCTCAGGCCGGGGTCGACGCGCAGCGCGCCGGTGTCGACCCCCCTGTCCTCCAGGGCGGCGCGCACGAACCGCCCCGCCTCGTCGTCCCCGATCCGGCCCGCGAGGGCGACGGACAGCCCGAGCCTGGCGGCGCCGCACGCGGTGATGGCGGCGGAGCCGCCGAGGGTGAGCACCCCGTCGGACACGAGTTGTTCGCGCTGGCCGAAGGCGAGCGGTTCGTCGAGCGGTCCGAGTACGACATCGGGGTTGGCGTCCCCGACGACCAAGAGGTCGAAGGTGTGCGGCATGGGTCTTCCTGTGGAGGTGGGCGGCGTACGGCGGTCCGGGCGCGCGGGCGGTGTCACCCTTTGAGGCCGCTCGAGGTGATGGACCGGATGAACGACTTCTGCGCGCCGAGGAAGGCGAGCAGGACGGGGAGCACGGTGATCACGTTGCCCGCCATGACGGCCGCCCACTGGGTGTGGTGCTGGCCCTGGAAGGTGGTCAGGCCCAGCTGGAGTGTGTACTGCGTGTCGTGGTTGATGGCGATCAGCGGCCAGGTCAGGTCGTTCCACGTGCTGAGGAAGGTGAGGACCGCGACGGTGCTGAGCGCGGGCCGCGACAGCGGGAGGACGATCCGGAACAGCACCCGCAGGCGGGAGCAGCCGTCGATCCAGGCGGCCTCCTCCAGTTCCCTGGGCAGCGAGAGGAAGAACTGCCGCAGCAGGAACACGGCGAACGGTGTCACCAGCGAGGGGACGATCAGCGCGCCGAGCGTGTCGATGAGCCCGAGCCGCTTCATGACGAGGAACGTCGGGATCATCGTGAGCTGGAAGGGGATCGCCATGGTGGCGAGCATCAGGACGAGCAGCACGCGGGAGCCGGCGAACCGCATCCGCGCGAAGGCGTAGCCGCCGAGCGAGCCGAGCACGAGGTTGGAGGCGACGGCGGTCGCGGAGACGATCAGCGAGTTGGCGAACCAGCGGGGGAACATGCCGTTGCCGAGCACGTACCGGTATCCGTCCAGGTGAATGCCTGACGGCCAGAGGGCGGGCGGGAAGCGGTTGATCTCGGCGTTGCTCATCACAGAGCTGAGCACCAGCCACACCAGCGGCAGGGCGAACAGCAGGGCGAGCGGTGCGAGCAGCAGGTGCCAGCCGCTGAAGGGCAGCCGCCGCCTGCGGGGCGCGGCGGGCGCGGGGGCGGGTGCCGGGCGCAGCGCGCCGGAGGCCCGGGTGGTGGTCGCGGTCATCGTGCTGTCCCCTCCGCGGCACCGCGGCGCCTCGCGAGCCGCATGCCTCCCGAGATCACCAGCAGGGCGAGTGCGAGGACGTACGCCGCCGCCGCGCCGTAGCCGGCGGTGAAGTTCTTGAACGCCTGCTCCCAGATGAAGTAGACGATGACGGTGGTCGATCCGAGCGGGCCGCCCTTGGTCGTGACGTAGACGAGGTCGAAGACCTGGAGGGCGCTGAGCGTCTGCCACATGACGAGGAAGACGCTGACGGGCCTGAGCGTCGGCAGCACGACGTGGCGGAGCACCTGCCACCGTCCCGCGCCGTCGAGCCTGGCCGCCTCGACGAGGGGGTGGGGCACGTCCTGGAGCGCGGCCAGGTAGATGACCACGCAGAATCCGGTGCCGCTCCACAGGGAGACCCCCACCAGGACGGGCAGCGCCTGCGACGGGTCGGTGAGGAAGCCCTGGGAGGGCAGGCCCATCGCGTGCAGCACGGAGTTGGCCGCGCCGAACTCGGGGTCGAGGATGAAGGAGAACAGCACCCCCTGGGCGGTCTCCGAGATGACGAACGGCACGAAGATCAGGGTCCGGTAGAGGCCGACCAGGCGTATGCGCCGGTTCAGCGCGAGGGCGAGCGCGAGCCCGAGCAGCATGCTGAGGGGGACGTAGGCGACCGTGTACAGCAGGGTGTTGCGCACGGCCTGGCCGAAGTGCGGGTCGAGGGTGAGCGCGCGGTAGTTGTCGAGCCCCACCCATCTGCTGGGCGTCACCAGGTCGTCGACCTGGAAGGACAGCAGGAGCGACCAGACGACGGGCACGGCGCTCAGGCCGAGGATGACCAGGACGGCCGGCAGGACGAACCCGTAGGCGGTGGCGGACTCCCTGCGGCGCGCCCTGCGCCGTGCGCGCAGTTGGATCTCGTGGTCGGGCAGCGTGAACGAAGCGGGCAGGTGCGGCATGGGTGGCTCCTCAGCGCGGGATGACGAGTGCGGCCCTGGAGTCGGCGGCGCACGCGCGCATCGCCTCCGCCGGGGTGCTGCGGCCGAGCAGTACGGACACGACGGCCTGCCCAAGTGCCGTGGAGACCTCGGGATAGGCGGGGTGCACGGGACGGACCCGCGCGGTCTCCAGAGCCTTGGTGAACACGTCGAGGCCCCGCGTGCCCGCTTCCTTGGCGCGCCAGGCGCTCTCCGCCTCGCTGCGCCTGCTGAGGGGGAGGCTGCCCGCCTCGACGTCCCAGCGGACGTCCTGGTCGGGCTGGGCGAGCCAGGACACGAAGGTCCGGGTGGCGCGGGCCCGCGCCCCTCCGTTGTCGAAGGCCGTCCAGGTGTCGGGGCCCGAGATGGTGAGGGGCCGGCCCGAGTAGCTGGGCAGCGGCACCACCTCGTAGTCGATGCCGGCCTGGCGGAGGTCGGGCAGCTGCCAGGGCCCGGTGGGGACCATGCCCATCCGGCCGGAGGCGAAGACCTGGTACATCTGCTCGCTGCCCGGCTTCGGATCGACGTAGACGCTCTTGTCCCCGACGAGGGCGGCCACCGTCTCCAGGGCCCGCACTCCCGCCTTCGCGAAGCCGATGCCGCGGCCGTCGGGCGCGATGACCTCGCCGCCGAGGTCCCACACCATCGGCCACAGCCGCCAGACGGTGTCCTCGTCCCCCGCACCAGGCCAGCCCGTGCCGAAGACCCCTGTGCGGGCGTCGGTGAGGGCCCGGGCGGTCCGCCCGAAGTCGCCCCAGGTCCAGCCCGCCTCCGGCAGGGGGACGCCCGCGGCCCTGAACAGCCTCCTGTTGCAGACCACGGCGAGCGAGTCCAGCAGGGCGGGGGACGCCCTGAGCCGGCCGTTGACCGTGACGGCGGCCCTGGCGGGTTCCCAGTAGCTCTGCCAGGGCGTCGGCCCGTGGCGCAGGGTGTCCGTGAGGTCGAGCACCTGGGGGCTTCGGGCGACTCCCGCGAGGTCGGAGCCGAAGATGTAGGCGAGGTCCGGATAGGTCCCCGAGGCGAGGGCCGCGCTGACCTTCTGGAGCATCGCGTCGGCGAGCACGCCGCCCCCGAGGTCCACCCTGATGTGCGGATGGGTGCGGGTGAAGGCGGCGACCAGGCCCTTCAGCGCTGTGAGTCCCGTGTCGGTCTGCCCGTGCCACATCTCGATCGTGACGCGTCCGTCCCGGCCCACCCCGTCGGAACCCGACGCCCCGCAGGCGGCCAGGGCCGCGGCGGCAGCCGCGCCCGTGCCCGCTCGCAGCACGGTCCTGCGCGTACGGCCGGCTGGCGGGTGCTGGCCAGGAGCCACGGGTACCTCCGGTGAGGGTGCGTACGGGGCGGGACGAGGGGGCGGGGCGGCGGGGCTACCGCAGGCCGCGGTGCGGGCGGGCGTCCGGGCCGCGGTGGGCGTGGGGCCGGTCGGGGCGGGGGAAGCGGATGTGCACGTGGGTCTCCGGCTGCGCGAGGGCACGACCCCGCCTCGGGCGCTGCGGGCACCCTGGCGACTGTGTCCGGGCTTGCGGCTGTGCGCCGCCCACCGGCTGGGCGTACCTCTGACGCCGTGTGCAGCGGTGGCGTCGACAGCAGTTAATCGAGCAGTTTTCGTCATGTCAAGAGCGCGAAACTGAGCAGAATTGCGCACGTTGAACAGGGCCCTCCAGCGGCCGCGACCGATATCGGCAGACGTGGGCGGGGGTTCGCCTGGCTATGCTTTCGAGCATGCTGAGAACCGAGCGCCACGCGCGCATCCTTGAGCACGTGACCGCGAAGGGCAGCGCGGGCGTGGAGGAGCTCTCGCGGATGCTGGACGTCTCGGGGGCCACCATCAGGCGCGATCTCCAGCAGCTGCACGCGCTGCGCCTCCTGCGGCGCACCCACGGCGGAGCCTCGGTCGGCACCTTCGGGCTCGAAGCGCCGCTCCAGTACCGCAGCGAGCGCAGGCGGCCCGAGAAGGTGGCCATCGCGCGCGCCGCCGCCGCGCTGGTGCCGCACGACGCGGTGGTCGGGCTGACGGGCGGCTCCACCGCGATGGCGATCGCCCGCATACTCGCCGAGCGCGGTCCCGTCACCATCGTCACCAACGCGGTCGACATCGCCGCGGAGCTCATCCTGCACCGCGACGTCACCCTCGTGGTCATCGGCGGCACCGCCCGCAGGGAGAGCTACGAACTCGTGGGCCCCATGGCGGAGAAGACGCTCGCCGAGTACCACACGGACATCGCGTTCCTCGGCGTGGACGGCATCGGCGCGGCCCACGGCTGCACGACGCACGACCAGTTGGAGGCCGCAACCGACCGCGCCTTCACCGAGAACAGCAGCCACACCGTCGTCGTGGCCGACAGCTCGAAGATCGGCAAGGTGACACTGGCGCGGATCTGCCCGCTGTCGGAGGTCGGGCATCTCGTCACCGACGCGGGTGCCCCGCGGGAGGAGTTGGCGAGGATCACGGCGGCCGGGGTGTCCGTCACGACCGCCTGAGCACGGCCGCACCGCGCGGGCCCGCCGCCGGCCCGGGGCAGGACCGCCGGCCCGGGCCGGGCCGCGCGGGCACCCCAGGCCACGCGCCGGCACCCCGGGGCCCGCGCCGGGGCCGGGTCAGCAGACCTTGCGCACGTATCCGGCGTCGCCGGGGGACAGCACATCGCGGTCGCGCAGCACGACGCTCAGCCGGTCCCCGTAGCCGCTGCACGTCTTCGTGAAGTACTTCTGCTCGTACTCGATGACGATGACGTGGTCGCCGAAGCCCTCGACGTAGTCCCCGCACTCGTCCCACTCGCCGCACTCCTCGGCGATGGCGAAGTCGAGTCCGGTGTCGGCGCGTTCGGTCGAGAGCTGCGCGGTGTTCTTCTGCGCGACGGCCAGGCCCTTCTCGTGGGCGTGGTCGGCGAGCAGCTTCACCGTCGCCTTCGCGTCGGCCTCGCTGAGCAGGTCGGTGCGGTCGAAGGTGTCGAGGTTGTCCGGCTCGACCGCGTCGAAGCCCTTGGCCGCGCAGGAGTCGATCCACGCGTCCACCTTGGCGGCGATCGCCTTGCGTTTCTCGTCCGTCCTGGTGTCGAGCATGGCCTCGCCCCAGTCCTCGTCGTAGACGACCTGGCCGTTCGCGTCCTTCAGGAGCAGGCCTGGCCACTGGGCCTCGGCGCCCGGCTGGGCCTGGAAGGCGTTGACGTAGCAGATGTTGTACAGGCCCTGCGCGGGCGACGCGGTGTGGTCGCGGCTGACCACGCGCACTCCGGCGGGCGGCTGGTAGGGCTTGTTGATCTGGTAGTCGAAGCCGGCGTGCACGGGCGGGAGGGCGGCCGCGGGCGCGGCCGCGCCCGCGGTGGAACAGGCCGGCAGGGAAATGGCGACGGCCGCGGTCACGGCGGCCAGCGCGGCGAGCCCCCGCCGCGGGCGGGGGCGTGTGGTGTCGGTCATGGGTACTCCACGGGGGGTGGGCACGTCCCCGCCTCGGAGTCCGCACTCCGTGCGGAACCTGGCGACTGAGTCCGGACTTGCGGTGCGCGCACCGCGGTACCGGCTGGGCGTACCTCTGCCGCCGGGCGCTCGGCTCCGGCGTCGCATGGAGTAAATCGGGCGGCCCCCGGCGTGTCAACCGCGCCGCCGGAGCAGGCCGTTGGGGCGGGCGGCCGGGGCGGAGCGCCGGGGCGGCGGCCCGGCACGGCCTGATGCCGTGCGGCGCCGCGGCCTGAGGTCAGCCGGCCGCCCGCCGCACGAGGGCCGTCGCCAGCTCGGCGCCGACCGCCAGGGTCTCGGACGGCAGCGGCTGGGTGGCGAGGGCGCCCTCGTGCAGGAGGAGCAGCTGTACGGCGAGGGTGCCGGGGTCCCGGCAGCCGGCCCCGGCGGCGAGCTCCTCGAACAGGCCGAGCAGCCAGAGCTTCTGGTCGGCGGCGATGCGGTGCGCGGGGTGCGCGGGGTCGGGCAGCTCGGCCAGCGCGTTGATGAAGGCGCAGCCGCGGGGGTTGCCCTCGCTCCAGGTCCGCAGCGCGCCGAAGGGCGCGGTGACGGCCTCGACCGGGTCGTCGCAGGCGTCGACCGCGGCACGGACGAGGGAGCGCCAGCGCTTGTCGCGCTCCGCGAGGTAGGCCGCCACGAGCCGGTCCTTGGAGCCGAACTGGTTGTACAGGGTGCGTTTGGTGACGCCCGACCGCTCGGCGATCAGGTCCACGCCGACCGCCGTGATCCCGCGGCTGTAGAACAGCTCCTCCGCCGCCGCCACGATGCGGCGCCCGGCCGGGGTCACGGGCCGTGCCTCCTGCATTGGACCTTCCTTCACCGATCGGTATACCTTAGGGGGTGTTCACCGATCAGTATACCTTGAGGAGGCCCAGGTGACGGCGGTGCGGGACAGCATGCGCGCGGTGCGGATCACCCGCCACGGAGGGCTCGACGCCCTGGAGGCCGCCGAGGTGGCGGTCCCCGTACCGGGGCCGGGCGAGGTGCTCGTACGGGTCGCCTCGGCCGCGCTGAACAACACCGACCTGTGGACCCGGGAGGGCGCCTACGGCCGCCCCGGCCACCCGCAGGCGCCGTCCGGCTGGCGCGGCCCTGTCGACTTCCCCCGGATCCAGGGCGCCGACGTGGCCGGCCGCGTCGCCGCCCTCGGCCCCGGTGCGGACGCGGGGCTGGCCGGACGGCGGGTCGTGGTCGACCCGGCCGGCTACGACGCGGAGGGCCCGGACGCCAACCCGGTGGGCCTGATGGGCAGCGAGCGCGACGGGGGCTACGCCGAGTACGTGACGGCACCGGCGGCGCACGTGCACGACATGACGGAGTCCCCGCTCACGGACGACCAGCTCGCGGCGCTGCCGACCGCGTACGGCACGGCGCTCGGCATGATCGAGCGCGGCGAGCTGCGCGCCGGGGAGACCGTCCTGGTCTCCGGCGCCTCGGGCGGCGTCGGCCTGGCGCTCGTACAACTCGCCCGCGCACGGGGCGCGCGGGTGGTCGCCGTCAGCAGCGGCGCGAAGGCGGACGCGGTGCGCGCGGCGGGCGCGGACACGGTGGTCGACCGCGCCCGGGGCGTCGCCGACCAGGTGCGGGCCGCGGCCCCTGACGGTATCGACCTCGGACTCGACGTCGTGGCAGGGGAGTTGGTGGGCGAGGGGCTGCCACTGCTGCGCGAGGGCGGCCGCTGGGTGGTCGCGGGCGCGCTCGGCGGCCACCGTGTGGCGTTCGACGTGCGCCGCCTCTATCTGCACAACGCGCGGCTGATCGGCTCCTCGATGCACACGCCCGCGCACTTCGCACTCCTCATGGACCTCGCGCGGAGCGGGGGCGTCCGGCCGGTCGTGGCCGCGGCGTTCCCCCTGGAGCGCGCCGCCGAAGCGCAGGAGGAGCTCGCCCGCAGGAACCACGTGGGAAAGATCGTCCTGCACCCTTGAACCGCACCGGGGACCGGCGGCACCGCGCGGGGGTACGGTGGGGGCGGCAGATGCGGAAGCACCCGTTCACACCGGGCCGCCGGGGCGGCGGTCGTCCCGTTCACACCGCACCTGCGCCCGGGGCGACGCCTGGAATCAGCCAAAGTTACCGGCGCGGCACGCCGCCCGACACCCCTTCGACGCAGGGCATTTGGCCGGAGGCGACAGAACAAAGGGGCCGGAAGAGGACATCACGCTCCCCCCACGGAGGGTCGTCATTCCGGCCGCCCGGCAAGCGTCCGCCATTGCACGGCGCCTCCTCGCGTCCCACGATGTCGGTGACGCCTGGTTCACCTCGTGTCGCTGAGCACCCCACTCACGTTGAGCACCTCGTGGCATTCCCGCGCACGCCGCCCGGTGGCAGGCGTGCCCGGCTTCGCACAGGTCACCTGGGCCGTCACCGTGTCGTTCTCGGTGATTCTGATGGGGGTGACCCAGTGGTAGTCCTGATTGCGGAACGTCTCGAGCGCGATCGTCGTGATCTTGCGCTCGCCGAAGTTGATGGTCATCACCCCTTCGTCGCCCTGGAAGTTGGCGACGACGATGTCCGTGATGCCGAACACCTTGCCCTGCGGGACCTTGTAGGTGCCCGTCTTGTCGGCCCCGCCGGCCGTCTGGAGGTCGATGGTGGCGGAGCTCTGCTGACCGTCCCCGCCGCCGTCCGCTCCCCCACCCCCACCTGCGCCGCCCGTACCCGTGCCGGAACCCGGGCTCGCGCCGCCGGTGCCCGGCTGGGTGCCGGAGCCGTTGCCGCCCGGCTGGTCGCCCGTGCCGCCGGATGCCTGGGTGCCCTGTCCTGCCGGGGTCTCCTTGGGGTGGACGACCTGGTCGGCCGCGGCCTTGGCCGTACTGCGCACCGCGGGCCGCACCAGGGCGAACCACGCGAGCAGCAGCGCGAGGATCGCGGCGAGCACCGCGAGCAGCCACTTGGGGAAGACCGGGATCTGCACGAACTCCGCGTCGAGCGGCGGCAGGAGCTCCGTCGGCGCGTCCTGCTCGCGGCCCTCGGCGGCCGGTACGCTCTCACTGACGGCGACCGTGAAGGGCCACACCACCGGCTTGCCGAACCACACCGGCTTCCCTGTGCGCACCCGCAGCCCGGTCTCTGCGGACTCGCCCGGCTCCAGCTTCCGCACCGCGGGGCGGAAGGCGAACCGCAGCTCCTCCCCCGGCTGGGCGGGCGAAAAGCCCTTCTGGATGGGGGAGTTGCCCTCGTTGCGCAGGGCGATGCGGTAGCGGCCGCGCAGCCAGCCGCGGCGGCGGCGCGGCGCGATCTCGGCGCGCAGCTGCCGGAACTCCTCGACGCGCACCGTGGTTTCCGGGACCCGCACCGCCTCGGGGTGCTCCGTGGGTAGCACGCGCACCGCGAGGGGCACCTCGCCCGCCCTGACCTCGGGGGAGCGCGGCGGCGCCAGCCGGATCGCCACCGTCTCCGAGGTGCCCGGGTACAGGGAGACGCGCTCGGGTTCCACGCTCGCCCAGGCGGCGCAGTCGCCGACGACCTCCAGGCTGTACGCCTCGACGATGTCGCTGTCGTTGCGGACGGTCAGACGGGTGGATGCGACACCACCGGGCGTCACGGACACCTCGGGGATGTCGAGGCCGGGCGCGCCGGGACCTGAGGAGGCTGAGGGAGACGTCACGCGGCGACGCTACGACGCGCCGCGGCCGCCCTGGAGAGGCGCGAGGGCAAGGCGCCGTGCAGCCCCGGTGCCCCGGACAGCTCCCTGCGCCTCCCCTTCCGCTGGGCCGAGCCGCCCTTCCGACACGCCGCCACCCGCCCTCACCCGCTTCAAGGAACAGGTACCCGACCATGACCTGCCCCCAGGCAAGCGCTCCCGCACCCACCCCCCAGTACACCGTGCGCTGGCCCGCGCCCGCCGGCCGCCCCGCGCGGGTCTCGGTCGCCGTGTACGCGCCCGACCCCGTCCTCTATGTCGGCGTGGTGCAGCAGCTGCGCCAGCGCCCCGAGATCGACCTGGTCGACGACGCGGGCGCGGACGCGGCCCAGGTGTCGCTCGTGACGGTCGACACCGTGGACGACGAGACGACCGCCCTGCTGAACCGGCTGCGGCACAACCCCGGCACCCGCACCGGCCTCGTGGTCGGCACCTTCGAGTCGGGGGACGCGCTCCAGCGCGCCATCGACTCCGGTGTCGCCGCGGTGCTGCGGCGCGCCGAGGCCGACCAGGACCGGCTGCTGCACCTGGTGCTCGCGATCGCGAACGGGGAGGGCATGCTGCCTGGCGACCTGCTCGCGAAGCTGCTCAGCCATGTCGGCAGCCTCCAGCGCTCGACCCTCGACCCGCGCGCGGCGTCCCTGTCCACGCTGACCTCGCGGGAGGCGGAGATGCTGCGCCTGGTGTCCGAGGGCCTCGACACCGCGGAGATCGCCAGGAAGACGGCGTACTCGGAACGGACCGTCAAGAACGTGCTGCACGAGGTCATCACGCGGCTGCACCTGCGCAACCGCGCCCACGCCGTGGGCCACGCGCTGCGCAACGGCCTGATCTGAAGGACCGGAGCGGCCCGCCCGCTGCCCGAACGCGCACCCGCCGCTTCCCCCGGGTGCGCCCCGGCGGTCCTGCCGCCCGCCGGGGTCCCGCGCCCAGGATGGCGGGCGTATGTGTGACGGCGGCGTTCTGACGGTGAGGTGGGCCGTGACAGGCACGGATGGCTCCGGGTACGCGCACGACCGCCTGGGGCGCATCGCCATGGCGCTGCTGCTGATGGTGCCGCTGTTCGCGGTGACCGCGGCGGCCGGGCCCCGCGCCGCGCCGCCCGCCGCAGCACCGGCGGCGGGCGCGGCAGAGACCCGGATCGCGTACGCGGGCACGCAGCACCGCAGCCTCGGCCGGGTGGCTGCCACCGATTCGAGCGTCCCGCTCTTCGGTGCGGGCCCGACCCACTACGACGTACAACCTCAGGCACACGGCGGCCAGTTGGCGTTCACCAGCCGTCGCGACGAGAAGAACCCGCAGGTGTATCTGCGCGCCGCCGACGGCTCCGTGCGCAAGCTGACCACCGGCAGGGACGCCGCGCACCCGTGGCTGACCCCGGACGGCCTGTCCGTCGTCTTCGACTCGGCGGAGCCTGGCGGCACGGGCGGCGGGACACAGCGCGACCTGTGGCTCGTGCACACCGACGGGACGGGGCTCACCCGGCTCACGGACACGCCGGCGAACGAGGAGCACCCGACCGTGTCGCCGGACGGCGCGCGGCTCGCCTACGCGAGCGACGCCGACGCGCTCGCCGGGGAGCAGGTCTACGTGCGGCCGCTGGCGGGCGGCACCGCGCTGCGCGTCACCGACCCGGCGGACGGCACGGCGACCGAGCCCGCCTGGAACCCGGTGGACGACGACGAGAACCGGGACATCATCGCCTACACGTCGAGCGGTCCTGACGGACCGCGGCTGCGCTGGGCCTCGGGGAGCGGGGGCGGCGGCGGACCGCTGCTCTCCGGCGAGCAGGCCGGCTGGCGTACCCACGGGGCAGCGTGGCTGCCCGACGGGGACGGTGTGCTGTTCCTCAGCCAGGACATCATCGTCTGTGTCTGCGAGGGGGACTGGAACCACGTCTACCGGGCGACGGCGCACTCCGACGCGACGGCCACGCTCGTGCTGAGCGAGGACCGCGACGTCTCCTCCGTCACCTGGCTCGGGCCGGTCGAAGGGGGCACCGCCGTCGTGGACCGCACGACGGCGCAGGGGCCGAATGTGGCGACCCTTCAGGACATCCGCCAGGACGGCTCGGACCCGCGCGACCTCGGCCTGACGATCCTGTCCGAGGACCCGGAGGCCGACACCAACACCGACCCGTCCAAGGACCCGCTGTTCCAGCCGCGTGCCGGCTACGACCCGTGGACGGAGCGCCAGAACTACACGCCGGACGGCCGCCGGATCGTGGTGACCCGCTTCGAGGGCACCCCGCAGGACCGGACCGAGCGGATCTGGCTCGCGGACGCGGACGGCTCCCACGCGCAGCCCATGCCGCTCGCCGGGCGCGGCGACCACGACTGGGACACCGACCCGACGTTCTCGCCCGACGGCAGGCTCATCGCCTTCACCCGCACGTCGCCCGGCGGCGTCGGCGCGGACGCCGGGCCGAGCCGGGTCCTGATCGCGGACGCCGCGACCGGGGCGATCCGGGGCGAGATCACCCCGCCGGCGGGCGAGACCACGGGCGGAGACGCGCAGCCCACCTGGTCGTCCGACGGCACCCAGCTCGCCTTCACCCGCACCGAGGTGATCGAAGGAAACGGCGGCAACAAGCACGTGTGGACCGTGCCGGTCGACCACCTCGACCGGCAGCGCGACCTGAGCGCGGCCGACTGCCCGGGCGACTGCCAGGTCATCGACGACAGCCCGGCGTTCTCCCCCGACGGCACGACGGTCGCCTTCAACCGCAAGAACGGCGGCGGCCGGGTCGACGAGGACGACGGCATCCTCCTCACGTCGCTCACCGGCGACGACTGCCGGGTCCTGCTGCCCGCCGCCGCCCGCGGCCTGCCGGGCGCGTGCGGCCGCGAGCTGCCCGACACGACGGCCACCGGCCCCTTCCAGCCGCGCGACGCCGCGTGGAGCGCCGACGGCAGGAGCCTGGTCTTCAGCTCGCGCGCCGAGGTCGCGGCCGACAGCCCGGAGAAGCTCACCCGGGTCGACATCGGCTCGGGCACCCTGACGCCGCTCACCGGCGAACTGCTGGGGCGGCAGAAGGAGCCGAGCGTGCAGCAGTCCGTGGACCTCGCGGTCCAGGCGCCCGGCACCTCTGATCCGGTCGTCGTGGGCCGCAGCGGCGCCGTGCGCGTCGACGTCGTCAACCACGGGCCCGCCGCCTCGCCCGGCACCCGGCTGACCGTCGCCCCGCCCCTCGGGGTCACCGTCACGGGCCTCACCGCGCCCGGTGCCACCTGCGACGCCGCGGGGCTCACCTGCGACCTGGGCGTGGTGGAGCCGGGCGGTACCGTCCCCGTGACCGTGACGGTCACCGGGGTCACCCCGGGCGAGCAGCCGGTCGGCTGGTCGGTCACCGGCGCCGTGATCGACCCCGACCCCGGCGACAACGCGGCCACGACCGTGGTGCCGGTGCGCGAGGCGCCCGCGCCGCCGGGCACGCCGAACCCGCCGCCGCCCACCGCGAGTCCGCCGCCGCCCGCCGAGCCGCCCCCGCCGCTCGCCGGGCCCGGCGTGCGCGTCACGGCCCAGCCCGACCCCGGATACGTGGGCGGTCGCGTCGTCGTCACGTACACCGTCAGCAACGGCCGCAACGCGCTGGCCACCGGGCTGCGGCTGCGGCTCGGCCTGCCTCCGGGCGTGCCGGACAACGGGCCTCCGCCGGGGTGCGACAGCGGCTTCTCGTGCGCACTGCCGGACCTCGCGCCCGGCGCGCGTGCCGTGCTGACCGTCGTGCTCTCCCCCACCAAGGCGGTGACGACGCGGGTGACGGGCGTGCTGACGACCACGGGCACCGACGCCGACCCCGGCGACAACGCGGCGAGCCTGCCGCTGCGCATCCTCCAGCCGAAGATCGTGGCCGTGCCCCCGATCGGCAAGCCCGGCTTCGTGACCTCGGTGCGCGGCAAGGACTTCCCGCCGGGCGCGCCGGTACGGCTGAGCTGGAAGCCCGGCATCACCGCCGCGGCCGTCCCCACGGTCCCGGTGCCCGACGGCACGTTCATCGGCCAGCTGCTGATCCTCACCAAGGACCAGACGGGCCCGCGCACCATCACCGCGAGCGGTCCCGGGTTCTCCCCCGTGACCACGGACTTCCTGGTCGTCAGCGGGACCGTGCAGCCGCCCGACGAGGTGACGCGCCGGTGATCCACGAGGTCGACGAGGCGCTGCGGGCCCTGCTCGACGGCTCCGGACTCGCGGCGTCCGGCGTCGAGGTGGCCTTCGACGCGCCGACCCGCGACTGGGCCGCCCGGCGCACCGCGCCCACGGTGTGCGTGTTCCTGTACGACATCCGCGAGGACAACACGCGGCGCGGCAGCAGCGGCGGCGAGGTGTACGACGAGGAAGGGCACGTCGTCGCGCGCCGCGCCCCGGCGCGCTGGTTCGAGCTGACGTACCTGGTCACGGCGTGGGCGAGCCGGCCGCAGGACGAGCACAGGTTGCTCTCCCAGGTCCTTGCCCGCCTGGTGTCCACCGACACGCTCGGCCCCGAGCTGCTGACCGGCTCGCTCGCCGAACTCGGCCTGATCGTGGGCCTCGACGCGGGCGGCACGGGCCTCGACGCGCCGGACGCCTCCGACGTGTGGTCGGCGCTCGGCGGCGAGCTGAGGCCGTCGCTCGGGGTGCGGGTGCGGGCCCCGCTCGCCGGGATACGCCGGGCGGCGGCGCCGCCGGTCACCGAGGGGCTCGTGGTCCGCCCGATCCCGCAGGCGGGTTCCGAGGACGCCGAGTCGGCGCGCCGCCTGCGCTACACCGGGATCGCCGACCCGGGCGGCGAGGGCTTCGGCGGGCCGCGCGAGCGCCGTCCGCGGCCCGCGCGCCGCCGCCGGGGGGACCGCCAGCCGTGACGTACACCGCGCGGCCCGCCGCGCCCGCGGACCCCGGCGCGGCGCCGTACCTGTGGCGGCGGCTGCGGCTGGTCGAGGAGCGGGTGCGGCACGCCGTGGCCGTCCGGCGGGCCGCCGACCCTGACCCCGACGACCCGTATCGCGGCCAGTACCTCACGCCCGATGCGGTCGGCCGCCTCCTCGAAGGGCCGCCGGGGCCCGTGCTGCCGCCGCTGCCGGGCGACGGGCCGCCGGCCGGCTGCGTACTCGGCGATCTGGCGCGGGACTTCGGCCTCGCACCGCTCGACGTCGACCTGCTGCTCGTCGCGCTGGCGCCGGACCTCGACGCGCGCTTCGAGCGGCTGTACGGCTACCTCAACGACGACCTGACACGCAGGCGCCCCACGGTCGGCCTCGCGCTCGAACTGTGCGGGCACGGCGGCCCGTCCGCCGCCCGGTTCCGGCTCGCGCCCGGCGCGCCGCTGACGGCGGGCGGCCTGGTCGAGGTCACGGAGCCGGAGCGGCCGCCGCTCTCCCGCGTCCTCGCCGTGCCCGACCGGGTCACCGCGCACCTGCTGGGCGCCACCGCGCCCGACCCGCGCCTCGTGCCGGTGCTCGGCGAGGAGACGGCAGACCCGTCCTGCGACGAGGCACAGGCCGGGCAGGCGGCGGCGTCCTTCGCCCGCGGCACCGGGCACGTGCACCTGCGGACCCGCGGCGGTGCCCCCGAGGGCCTGGCGTGCGCCGCCCTGCGCGCCGCGGGGCGCCGCCCGCTCGTCCTGGACGCCGCGGCGCTCGGCCGCAGCGCGGGCGAACTGCCCGACCTGGCCGCGATCGCCGCGAGGGAGGCGCGCCTGACCGGCGCGGGCGTCGTGCTCGGCCCGCTCGACGCGCTGCCCGACAGGCCGTCCGAGCGGGCCCACACGCTGCGCACCCTGACCGGGGCGCTGTCCTGCGTACCGCTGCTCACGTACGGCACGGACGGCTGGGACCCCTCCTGGGCCGCCAGGACGCCCCCGACCCTGGCGGTGGGCGCCGCGCCGCCCGAGCGGCAGGCCGCGCGCTGGCGGCACGCGCTGGAGGCGGCGGGCGGGCGGGCGGCGGACGCGGAGGAGCTCGCGGCCTCGGTGGCCGCGCACCGCCTCGACTCGGGGCAGGTGCGGCGCGCCGCACAGGCCGCGGTGCGCGCGGCGGCGCTCGCGGGCCGCCCGGTGGACCGGGACGATCTGCGGGCCGCCGTGCGGGCGCAGAACAGCGCGGGCCTGGCCCGGCTGGCCCGCCGGGTCGAGCCCGCGGTCGGCTGGGGCGACCTGGTACTGCCGCCGCGCACGCTGCGGGAGCTGCGGGAGCTCGCCGTGCGGGCCCGCCACCGCGACCTGGTGCTCGGCCGGTGGGGCATGCGTCCTGGCGGCGGGCGGGGGCGCGGGGTGATCGCCCTGTTCGCCGGGGAGTCGGGCACGGGCAAGACCATGTCGGCCGAGGTGGTCGCCGCCGACCTGGGCATGGACCTGTACGTGGTGGACCTGTCCACGGTGGTCGACAAGTACGTCGGCGAGACGGAGAAGAACCTGGAGCGGATCTTCACGGAGGCGTCTGCCGTCAACGCGGTGCTGCTGTTCGACGAGGCCGACGCGATCTTCGGCAAGCGCTCCGAGGTGAAGGACGCGCACGACAGGCACGCCAACATCGAGTCGGCGTACCTGCTGCAGCGGATGGAGTCCTTCGACGGCGTCGCGGTGCTCACCACCAATCTGCGGGCCAACCTCGACGAGGCGTTCACCCGGCGCCTCGACGTCGTCGCCGACTTCCCCGTGCCCGACGCGCCGCACCGCCTGGCCCTGTGGGAGCGCTGCCTCGGCGGCCGGCTGCCGCGCGCGGGCGATCTGGACCTGGCGTTCTGCGCGGACCGGTTCGAGCTGGCAGGCGGGTCGATCAGGTCGTGCGCGGTCACCGCCGCCTATCTGGCGGCTGAGGCGGGCACGCCGCTGACGATGGCCCAGGTGGTGGCGTCGGTCGCGCGGGAGTACCGCAAGCTGGGCCGCCTGGTCCTCGAAGGCGAGTTCGGGCCGTATCTCGCGCAGGCGGCGAGCGCCTGAACCTGCACGCGGGGACCGCGTGAACCGCCCGCGCGGGCAGGGCGATTGCCCCCGTGCAGGGTCCGGCGTCCTCTGCCACCGGTGGCGGGCGGCGACGACGCTGGGGACGACCGAGGCCGCAGGACCGTGAAGGAGCGAGCATGGCGACGTACCTCACCCCAGGCGTGTACATGGAGGAGGTGCAGTCCGGTGCCCGGCCGATCGAGGGGGTCGGCACCGCCGTCGCCGCGTTCGTCGGCTTCGCCGAGGACGGCCCGTTCCACACACCGACGCTGGTCACCAGCTGGGACCAGTACACCCGCCAGTTCGGCGGCTTCACCCCCGGCACGTATCTCCCGCACGCCCTGTACGGGTACTTCGCCAACGGCGGCGGCGCCGCGTACGTGGTGCGCGTCGGCGGCTCGGCCGACGACGCCTCTGCCCCCGCGGCGGGCGGCCCCGCGGGCGCCGGGCGGCCCGCCGCGCAGCCCGTGGAGCTCGGCGGCTTCCTCGTGGCGGCGCGGCCCGGTGTGAGCGGGGTGTCCGTCGAGGTCGCGGAGCCCGAGGGGGAGAACCCGCCGGACGACCGCTTCCGGCTGCTGGTGCGCCAGGGCGACCAGGTGGTCGAGACGTACGACGCGTCGACCCGCAAGAACGTCAAGGGGTATCTGCTCAACCAGGCGCGCGCCTCGAAGCTGGTCGAGGTCACCGAGCAGCGCGGCGCGAGCCAGACGAAGCCCGCGGCGCAGACGGTCGCGGTGCCTGACGCGCCGCCCGCGCCCGCGGCGGGCTCCGGCGAGGTCGCGCGGCTCGACCCGGCCGAGTACGTCGGCGACGCGGACTCCCGCACCGGCTTCGCCGGGCTCGAGACCATCGACGAGATCACCATGGTCGCCGTCCCGGACCTGATGAGCGCCCACCAGCGCGGCGACATCGACGCCGAGGGCGTGCGCACCGTGCAGCTGGCCGTCATCTCGCACTGCGAGCAGATGGGCGACCGGGTCGCCGTCCTCGACGCCCCGCCAGGGCTCTCCCCGCAGGCCGTGCGGACCTGGCGCAACGACGAGGCGGGGTACGACTCCCACTACGCGACGCTCTACTACCCGTGGGTGCGGGTCTTCGACCCGGCGTCGGGCCGCAACACCACGGTCCCGCCGAGCGGCCACGTCGCCGGTGTGTGGGCCCGCAGCGACGCGGAGCGCGGCGTGCACAAGGCACCGGCCAACGAGGTGATCAGGGGCGCGGTCGACCTGGAGCTGCGGCTCAGCAAGGCCGAGCAGGACCTGCTCAACCCGATCGGCGTGAACTGCGTGCGCGCCTTCCCCGGCCGCGGCATCCGGATCTGGGGCGCCCGCACCCTCTCCTCCGACCCGGCCTGGCGCTACCTCAATGTGCGCCGCCTCTTCAACTACCTGGAGGAGTCCATCCTCCTGGGCACCCAGTGGGTGGTGTTCGAGCCCAACGACGACCGCCTGTGGTCGAGCATCAGGCGCAACGCGAGCGCGTTCCTCACCGAGGAGTGGCGCAGGGGCGCGCTGTTCGGGCAGACCGCGGCGGAGGCCTTCTACGTGAAGTGCGACCGCGACAACAACCCGCAGGAGTCCATCGACCAGGGCCGCGTGGTGTGCGAGATCGGCGTGTCCCCCGTGAAGCCCGCGGAGTTCGTGGTGTTCAGGCTCGCGCAGTTCTCCGACAGCACCAGCCTCGTCGACGAGTGAGACGAGCGCGCAGACCACGGCGAGCACGCCGGGCGCGCCGGGCGACACCGGGCCGCGGACTCCCCAACCCCCGCACCAGCGACAGAAGGTGACAGACAGTCATGGCAGAGGGCGATGCGCTTTCCACCCATATCTTCGGTGTGCAGCTCGGCGGCTACCTGGTCGAGTCGATCCAGGAGATCAGCGGTCTGACCGTCGAGGAGGAGGTCGTCGAGGTACGCCAGGTCAGCTCGGAGGGCAAGCAGATCATCCGCAAGCAGCCGGGCGCCCGGCAGGCCGGGGAGATCACCATCACCCGGGGGCTCGACCAGAGCAGCGAGTTCACCCAGTGGATCAAGGAGACGCTGAACAACGGGGCCGTGGACACGGCGCGGCAGAACCTCACCATCGAGATCAAGGACTCCACGGGCGAGACCGTCCGCCGCATCCAGCTGATGCAGGGCTGGGCGTCCCGGTGGGAGGGCCCTTCGCTCAAGGCTGGCGAGTCCTCGGCCGCCACGGAGTCCGTGACCATCGTGTTCGAGGAGATCGTCGTCGAATGAGGCGCCGTACGGTGACAGCGGGCAATCTCGACGAGATCCTCCGGGCCACGGCGCCCGCAGGGGACGCGCAGGCGGCGGCCCCTGCGCCGCCCCCTGCCGCGGGCGGCCGGGACCACGGGCTGCGCACCGAGTTCGAGTTCGAGCTGCCGCGCGGGTACGTCGACGAGGCGGGCACCGTGCACCGGCACGGCGCGATGCGGCTGGCCACCGCGCGCGACGAGCTGCGGCCGCAGATCGACCTGCGCGTCAAGGAGAACCCGGCGTATCTGAGCGTCGTGCTGCTCAGCCAGGTGATCACCAGGATCGGCACCGTCACCGACGTGCACGTCGGCGTGGTGGAGCGGATGTACGCGACCGACGTGGCGTTCCTCCAGGACTTCTACCGCCGCGTCAACAGCGAGGGCCACACCCGGGCCGCCGTGACGTGCCCGCACTGCGAGGGCGGCTTCGAGGTCGACCTCTCCGGTGGGCGCCTGGGGGAATCGTGACGTACGCGCTCCCCCGGATGCGGGAGGAGATCGCGTACATCGCCTACCACTTCCACTGGCCGCGCGAGGAGATCCTCGACCTGACCCACGACGAGCGCCGGCAGTGGGCCGGCGAGATAGCCCGTATCAACACCCGGGTGAACGAAGGCGGTTGAGCACATGGCATGGCGGGACATGGTGCGCCGCAGGGAGCGCGCCGGACGGGCCGCACCGTCCGGGGGCGCGGTGGCGGCGCCGCACCTCGGGTCAGGAGCCGGGTCCGCCGCCGTCCCCGAGGGGTGGGACGGCGGCTGGCGGCGCGCCGGAACGCCCGTGCTGACGCTGTCCCGTGCGCCGCTCGCGGTCAGCGACGGCCTGGTGTTCCGCTCGGGCCTCGCCGCGTGGCAGGACCCGTCGTTCGACACCGGGCTCGCCCACGGGGTGCTGCGCTCCGCACCGGCCGGCCTGGTGCGCGGCGTCGCCCGGCCGCCCGCGGCCGCGGGCCAGGACCGGGCCGCACGGAGCGCGGGCGGGCCGCTGCTGCTGCGGGCGCTGCGCAATCCCGCGGACGAGGCGTCGGGACCCGAGGCGGCCTCCCCGGCCCCGGGCTCCGGAGCCGGGGCCGCATCGCCGTCCCCGCCGGCGTCCGCCGGGCGGGCGGCGGGCCCGCAGGGGGCGCTGCCGCAGGTCCGGCGGCGTGTACGCACCGACGAGGGGCGGCGGCCCGGCCGAGAGGGCGGGCGCGGCCCCGAGGATCCGGGCGGCGGCACCCGGGACGCCCCGGAAGCCGACCGCCGCCGTGCCGCGGCCCGCGAGGGCGGCGTGCGGGGGCGGGAGGACCGGGCGCGGGACAGGCGGGACCCGGGCACCCCGGAGGACCGGCGTACGGCGCAGGACACGAGGGGCGCGCAGGACGCCGTATCGGCGGCGCGGCGGCGTGCGCAGGACGCCGCCGCGCGTCGCCGCGCTTCCGGGAGCGGTACGGAGGGCTCCCCGGGGCCGCAGCGACGGGTCGCCTCCCCTGCGGCACCGGGCGGGGGCGGCAAGGCACCGAGGGCCGCCGCGGCGCCCACGGCCGGGGAGGTCCCGGTGCAGCGCGCCCTGACGTCCGAGCGGCCCGCGCCCCTGGCGGCGGGGTCCGGCGCCATGCCGTCGGTGCGGGAAGCGGGCACCGCGGGCCGCCCCTCGGCCCCTGCGGCGCCGGTGCTTCCGCTGGTGCGGCGGGTCGCCGTGGTGCCGGGAAGCGGACCCGGCACACCACCGCCCCCGGCCGGTTCCGCCTCCGCCGCGTCCGCCGCGTCCGCCGCGTCCTCTTCCGCCGCGTCCGGGGCGCAGCGGCGCGTGGCGTCGTCCGGTACGGGCACTCCGAAGGCCGCGTCCCGTACCGGACGTGACGGAGAGGCAGCGGACCCTGCGCGCAGTGGTCGCGCCTCCCGCGGTCCCCGCACCGGGGCCCCGGCGGCTCAGCCCGGCGCGGGACGCGGCGGGGAGTCGGCAGACAGCGCGCGCGGCGGCCGCCCACCCCGTGGTGGGCGCACCGCCCCGACGGCCGCGTCCGGCACGGGACATGGCGGGGCGTCCGGCACTCCCGGCGCCCGGGAACACCGCCCCTCGGCGTCGCCGGGCGCGGGACCCGCAGGGGCGGTGGCGGACACCGCAAGGAGCGGCAGCACGTCCCACGGCCCCGGCGCCGCCGGAGGCCGCGCCGCGCCGGTGGCCGGGCCCGCCCGCAGGGTGCGGCCCCGGCCCTCCGGGCGGCCGTTGACCGTCGCCCGCACCGCGGGGGTTCCGGTGCGCCGCATAGCCGCCGTACGCCCCGCAACCGCCCCTGTCCCGGTGCGCGGCCTCCCGGACGCCGGGGCAGCGCGGGGGCCCGGCACGGGGGCGGCGGCGCCGCGTGCCGCCGGGCGGCCGCCGCTCGGCGAGCCGCTGACCCACCTGCCGCCGACCGCCGTCCCACTGCCTCCGGGCACCGGCACGGCCACGGGCGCCGCGTCCCCTCCCCCGCTGCCCGTCGCACAGGGCCGTGCGGCCGAGGCACCCGCCGGTCCCCCGGCGCTGCCGGGCCCCGGGGCAGGCGCCGCTCCCCGGCCCCCGGGGCGCAGGCCCCGCGCCGGGCTCGGCGCTCCCCTGGCCGCGCTCCCGCCCAGCGCCGAGCCGCCCGGCACCGGCAGGGCCACCCCCGCTTCCCGCGCGGCCGTCCAGCGCGCGCCCTCCCCCGGCACGCCGTCCTCCGCGTCGGCCGGCCCAGCAGGCGCGCCCCTGTTGGGCCGGCGCCAGGTGGCCGACGGCCCGGCCGGGCACGCGCCGGCCACCGCGTCCCGCAGCGAGGGCATCCCCGCAGACCGCGACGAGGCCGCGCCCGGCGCACCGGCTCCGCTCGTCGGGCGCCACGCCTCGGCCCCGTACGGCCCGGCCGCGCCGCAACCGGCCGCGGGCCTGGCCCCCGCGCCCGGGCAGAACGGCGGCGGGCCGCGCCCCGCTGCGCCCCCGCACCGCCCCACCCCCGTGGTCGTGGCACGGGCCGTCTCCGGTGGCACGCGCCCCGCCGCGCCCGCGCTCCGCCCGGCCGTGCGGCTTCTCGCGGCCCGCCCACTGGCCGTCAGCACCGGCGCTGCGAGCGACATGGCGCCGACCGCGCCGGCCGTGCAGGAACGCCCGGTCGTCGCGGCGCGCTGGGCACACGGGCCCGAACTCCCGGGCGCCGGGGGCCCGGTGGCCGTCGCGCCCGCACCTGCCGGTGCCGCGCCCCGTGTGCAGCGCGCGAGCGCCCCGCCACCGCCCCGCGCCGTACGCCCCGCTCCCACCTCGGGCGGATCTCCCGCGGCGACGCCGCGCCGCGCGCTGCCCGTCACGCAGCCGCCGGGCCATCTGCCCACGGTCCAGCCGTCGTTCACTCCGGCGGCCGCCACCAGGGGCGAACCCGTCGCGCCCGTGGCGCGTCCGGCGCGGCGGGCCGTGCAGCGGGACACCGGGGCCGCGGGGGACGCCGCTACCGGCACGGACCCGGCGGCCACGCAGTCCACGGCGACCGGCACCGCGACCACCACGGTGTCCACGGGCACGCAGACACCGCCGGCGCCTCAAGGCGCCACGGGTGCCGACCTGGACGACCTGGCACGCCGGCTGATCGACCCGGTGTCCCGCCTGCTCCGCTCCGACCTGCGGCGCGGCCGCGAACGCACGGGCAGGCCGGGTGACCGCCGCCGCTGAGCACGGGGAGCGCACGAGGGACACACGCAGACCGGACGAGCGACGCACGAGGAACGGACGGCGGACAGAGGCATGACGGACAACATCTTCGCGACGAGCGTGTTCTTCCGCCTGGCCATCGGCGGCAACGACCTGGGCGCGTTCCACACCTGCTCCGGCATGGGCGCCGAAGTCGAGCTCGAACGCTACGCCGAGGGCGGGAACAACGGCTTCACCTGGCAGCTCCCCGGCCGCGTCACCTGGTCGAACATCACCCTGACGCGGCCCGTCACGGCCGACACGGCGAAGATCGGCCGCTGGCTCGACGAGACGCTGCGCAAGGTCGAGCCGAAGGACGGCGAGATCGTGGCGCTGCGACCCGACCTGAGCCCGATCATCAGCTGGCAGGTCTACGGCATCGTCCCGGTGCGCTGGCAGGGGCCCTCGTTCGACCCGGCCGACTCGGCGCCCGCCACGGAGACCCTGGAGATCGCGCACGAGGGGCTCTCGCCCTCGTGATCCGCGCACGCCGTTCTCGCGCAGGCCGCGTCCGCCCCCACCCGTACGAGAGGAACACCCGCCATGTCCCCAGCGGTCCGTGCCGGCCGGGCCAGGGCCCAGCTCACCCTGAAGGAGCCGCCCGCCTCGGTCGGCGCGAGGCCTGGCGGCACGATCGCGCGGCTCAACCTCCAGTTCAACCCGTCGACGCTGTCACTCAGCAAGTCCACCGAGTGGCGGCGCACGCCGTCGAGGACGGCCGCCGAGTCGGCGCTGCCGGAGTTCGTCGGCAGCGGTCCGCGCAGGCTGAGCCTCGATGTCTTCCTCGACGCCACCGCGAAGCACGACGACTCGGTGGAGCAGGCGGTGGACACCCTGATGAAGGCGTGCGTGCCCACCCCGGCGAGCCTGGGGCGCAAGAAGCCGGCGAGTCCCTGGGTGCGGTTCGAGTGGGGCACAGCGCGCACCACGTCGTTCGACGGGGTGCTGTCGAGCCTGTCGGTGTCGTACACGCTGTTCGACGTGGACGGGACGCCGCTGCGCGCGACCTGCTCGCTGTCCATCGAGGAGGCGAGCGTCGACCCGCCGGGGCAGAACCCCACCTCGGGTTCGCGCACCGCGCGCAGCACGCACACGGTCGTCGCGGGCGACAGCCTCGCCCTGCTGGCGTGGCGGGAGTACGGGGACGCCACCGCGTGGCGGGCCATCGCGGAGGCCAACGGCATCGACGACCCGATGGCCCTTGCGCCCGGCACCGAACTCGTGGTGCCGGGCGCACGGGACGCGTGGGACGAGGAGGAGGACGCGAGATGACGACACCCGAGGCGCGCGACGGGCGGTCGTTCGCGGCCGACCCCGTCGTCGAGGCACCCGGCGAGCTGCCGCCCGTCTGGGCCGCGCAGCTGGTCAGCTGTGTGGTGGACGAGAACGTCGGGCTGCCCGACATGGCGGTGCTGTCCTTCAGGGACGCGGACCACGAGTTCCTCGACGCGACGGGCATCACCATCGGCACACCGCTGCGGGTGTCGGTGGTGACCGTGAAGGGGCGCTCGCGGGAGCGGCTGTTCAACGGCGAGGTCACGGCGCTCGAACTGGACAGGGACAGCACCGGCACGTTCACCGTCGTGCGGGCGTTCTCCAGGACGCACCGGCTGCAGCGCGGCCGCAAGGTCGTGGCGTACCGGAACATGACGACCGCCGAGATCGTCCGCAAGGTGGCGACGGGCGCCGGGCTCGCCGTGGGCAAGGTGCAGGCCCCGGCCGTCACCCACCGGCAGCTCTCGCAGGCCAACGTGTCGGACTGGGACTTCCTCCAGTACCTCGCGGGCGAGTGCGGCGCGCTGGTACGGGTGGACGACAAGGGGGTCCTGCAGTTCACCAGGCCGGTGCGGGCGGCGGGGGCGCCCGCACCGTCGACGCCGGCGACGAGCAGCCCGATGGTCCTCGAGTACGGGCGCAACCTGCTGGCGCTGCGGGCCGCGCTCACGACGGCCGACGCCGCGTCGAAGGTGCAGGTACGCGGCTGGGACGTGACGACCAAGCGGCCGCTGGTCGCCGAGCAGGCGTCCATGGTCAGCGGCACGGTGGTGCCGGGCCTCAGTCCCACGGCCGTCAACCGGTTCGGGAAGGCGACGCAGATCACCGTCACCGACACCCCGTACCGCACGCTTGCGGAGACGACGGCGGCCGCGCGGGCGACGGCCGAGCAGGTGGCGGCCGGGTACGGCGAGTTGGAGGCCGTCGTGGAGGGCAACCCGATGCTGCGCGCGGGCAAGCCGATCGCGCTCGGCAGGGTCGGTACGGCGTTCTCCGGGCGGTACACGGCGACGGCGGTGCAGCACGTCATCGAACCGCACGGCGGCTACCGGACCACCGTGTGGGTGAGCGCGAGCCCGGACCGCTCGCTGACCGGCCTGGTCACGGGCGCCAACGCGCCCGGCAGGGGCCCGCGCATCCCGGGCCTGGCGATCGGGGTGGTGACGGACGTGCGCGAGGAACCCGCGGGCTCGGACCGCGGCGCGGTCCGCCTCAGGTTCCCCTGGCTCGACGACACGTACATCACGGACTGGGTCCGCACGGTGCAGTGGGGCGGCAAGGGCGGGGGCGGTGTGGTCAGCCCCGAGGTCAACGACGAGGTGCTCGTCGGCTTCGAGCAGGGGCTGCTCGACAGCCCCTATGTCATCGGCGGGCTCTACAACGGCGTCGACAAGCCGTCGCCGCACGACGTGCCGCTGGTCGACAAGACCAGTGGCAAGGTCAACCGCCGCTCCGTCGTGTCCCGTTCGGGCCACCGCGTGGAGCTGCTCGATGCGCCGAACCCGGGCCCCTCCGGGCTGCGCCTGATGACCGGCGACCAGCGCCTCCAGGTGCGCCTCGACGACCGGGAGGACCGCGTCGAGGTGACCGTGTACCGGTCCCCGGGACAGGTCGCGACCTCCCTCGTCCTGGACAAGGACGGCATCACCCTGGACGCGGGGCGTGGCGCCGTCACCATCAAGGGGCGCAGGGTGAACGTCGAGGGGCAGTCGTCGGTCAATGTCACCGGCCGCACCGTGGGTGTGGTCGGGCGGACCGAGACGTCCGTCCAGGCCCCGCTTGTGAAGATCAATTGAGCGCGCCCGCCGTGCTCGCGCGCAGGGCCAGGCCGCCCGCCGCGCCCGGTCCCGGCCCCGCGACCCCGCCGCCCCGTATCCGCCGCACGAGGAGTGTCGATGCCCGCAGCAGCACGTACCGGTGACCCCACGAGCCACGGCGGCCGGATCACCGCCCCGCCGCCCCTGGCCGCCGCGGCCGTGGAGAGCGTCCTCATCGGCGGCCTGCCCGCCGCCGTCGAGGGCAGCCTGCACGTCTGCCCGATCGTGCCGCACGCGGCACTCGGCCCGGCCGATGTGATCCTGCCCAACCCCGCCGCCCTGGTGCGCGGTGTGGTCCTCATCGGCGGGCTGCCGGCCGCGCGGACGGGCGACAAGACGGCGTGCGGCGCCCAACTCCTGCCGGGGGCGGTGTCGGTGGAGATCGGAGGCCCGCTGTGAGCGAGCGGTTCATCGGGCGCGGCTGGGCGTTCCCGATGCGTGTCGGGCCGACCGGGGGCATCGCCATGGTCGAGCGGGCCCGGGAGATCGAGGAGGCGATCCGGCTGGTGCTCGGCACGGCGCCCGGCGAGCGGCCGATGCGGCCGGAGTTCGGCTGCGGCATCCACGACTACGTCTTCGCGCCCGGCGACGGCGCCACCGCGGGGCGGGTCGCGCAGCAGGTGCGCGAGGCGCTGGAGCGGTGGGAGCCGCGGATCGCCGTGGACGACGTCGTCGTCGCCTTCGACTCGGTGGACGCGGGCACGCTCTACATCGACGTGCGCTACACCGTGCGCACCACCAACGACCGGCGCAACCTGGTGTTCCCCTTCTACACGATCCCCTCGGACGAGGGGACCGAGGAAGCGGTGGGCGACTGATGGCCCTGCCCTCCCCCAATCTGGACGACCGGCGCTTCCAGCAGCTCGTCGACGAGGCGAAGCGGTACGTGCAGCAGCGCGCACCCGAGTGGACCGACCACAACGTGTCGGACCCCGGTGTCACCCTGATCGAGACGTTCGCGTACCTCGTGGACCAGCTGCTGTACCGGCTCAACCGCGTCCCGGACAAGAACTACCTCGCGTTCCTCGACCTGTTGGGCATCGAGCTGTTCCCGCCCGCGGCCGCGGGCGCAGAGGTGGACTTCTGGCTCTCGGCCCCGCAGCCGGACACGGTGGCGCTGGCCGCGGGCACCGAGGTCACCACGGCGGCCGGGGAGGACGAGGAGGCGGTGGTGTTCGCGACCACCGGCGCACTGGACATCGTGCCCAGTGAGTTGACGCGCCTGGTGACCGCGCCGCACCGCGGCGAGCAGACCGACAGGACCGGGGCGCTCGCGGACGGCGCTGACGTGCCGTGCTTCCAGACTGCCCCGGAGCCGGGCGACGCGCTGCTGTTCGGGCTGCCGACCGCCGCGCCGCGCTGCATCGTCGCGGTGCGCCTCGACAGCCGCGTCGAGGGCGTCGGCGTCGACCCCAGGCAGCCGCCGCTTGTGTGGGAGGCGTGGGACGGCGGGCGCTGGCAGCGGTGCGAGACGGGCGAGGACTCCACCGGCGGCCTGAACCGGCCGGGCGAGGTCATCGTGCACATACCTGCGGGGCACACCGCCTCGGTGATCGGCGGTATCCGCGCGGGCTGGCTGCGCTGCCGGGTCGTCGAGCCCGAGCCGGGCCAGCCGTTCTACTCCGAGTCGCCGACGGTGCGGGAGGCGGCGGTGTTCACCGTGGGCGGCACGATGACGGTGGAGCACGCCGAGACGGTGGTGGACGTGCCGCTCGGCACGTCGGAGGGCGTGCCGGGGCAGGTGTTCCGGCTGGAGCGGCCCCCGGTGCTGCTCGACGGCGAGCCCCCGGTGGTGGAGGTGTCCTCGCCCGAGGGATGGCAGCGGTGGCGCGTCGTGGACCACTTCGGGCGCTCGGGCCCCGGCGACCGGCACGTCCATGTGAACCCCGCCACGGGCGAGTTCACCTTCCCGCCTGCGCTGCGCGAGGCCGACGGCACGCTGCGGGTGTGCGGGGACGTGCCACCGAAGGGCGCCCAGGTGCGGGTCGCGCGCTACCGCACGGGCGGCGGCCCCGCGGGCAATGTCGCGCGGGGCGCGGTCAACGTGCTGCGCAGCTCCGTGCCGTACGTGGCGCGGGTCGGCAACCGGGAGGCGGCGCAGGGCGGCGTCGCGGGCGAGACCGTCGACAACGCGAAGCTGCGGGCGCCGCAGGCGCTGCGGATGCAGGAGCGCGCGGTGACCGCGGAGGACTACGAGATCATCGCCCGCCGCGCGGCACCCTCGGTGCGCAGGGTCCGCTGCCTGCCGGCCGCCGACGAACCCGGCGCCGTCCGGGTCCTCGTCGTGCCGGACGCGGTCGCCGACGAGGGCGACGACCGGCTGCGCTTCGAGCAGTTGATCCCCTCGGACCAGGTGCTCGCCGCGATCGCGGCGGCCCTCGACGAGCGGCGGCTGATCGGCACGAGGCTCGTCGTGGAACCGCCCGTGTACCAGGGCGTCACCGTCGTCGCCCGGCTCGTCGCGCCCGCCGGGGACGCCGACCGGGTCAGGGAGGCGGCGCTCGCCGCGCTGTTCCGCCATCTCAACCCGCTGCACGGCGGGGCGGACGGCACGGGGTGGCCGTTCGGGCGCCCCGTGCAGTACGGGGAGGTGTTCGGGGTGCTGCAACGCGCCGTCGGGGACGTGCTGGTGGAGGACATCAGGATGTTCGCCGCCGACCCGGTCAGCGGGCGGCGCGGTGCGCCGGTCGACCGCGTCGACGTCGGCGCGGGCACGCTGGTCTTCTCGTACCAGCACCAAGTGGTGGTCACCGCTGCGGAGTCGGGGGACGGCGCATGAGCAGGGCCGCGGTACCCGGGCTGCCGAGCCGGTACCCCATCGGCGGGCAGCTCCCTGCGCTGTACGCGGAGGACGACTTCGCGCAGCGGTTCACCGCCGGGCTCGACACGGTGCTCGCGCCGGTGTTCGCGACGCTCGACAACCTGCCCGCGTACTTCGATCCCCGCATCGCGCCTGCCGACTTCGTCGCATGGCTCGCCTCGTGGGTGGGCGGCTCCGACGATCCGCGCAGGCCGCTCGAACTGCGGCGCGAGGCGGCGGTGCGGGCGCTCGAACTGCACCGGCGGCGCGGGACGGCCCGCGGTCTCACGGAGGCGCTGCGGCTGGTGCTCGGCGTCGGCGCGGACGTCGCCGAGGGCGGCGCCGCCACCTGGTCGCGCACGGCCGGCGCCGCGCTGCCGCCCGCGCCGGAGACCGACGAGGTGCTCGTCCGGGTCTGGCCCGACCGCGCGGAGAGCGTCGAGGCCGACCGGGTCGGCGAACTGGTCCGGGCGCTGTGCCCGGTGCACACGGCGTTCCGGGTGGAGGTCCTGCCGGGACCGCCCGTCGATGACGGAAGGTGAGCCATGCGCGAGTGCCCTGTCTGCGGGGCGTCCAACGGGGAGACGGACGACTTCTGCGGCAACTGCGGGAGTTACCTCGGCTGGTCGGACGAGTCGCCTGGCGGCAGGTCGCGGCGTGCGGCCGCCGCCCCGGCCCGGGACCCCGCGCCCGGGGCGGCGGCCGAAGGACCCGGCCCTGCGGAGGCGCCCCCGCCCGCGGGCGCCGCAGGCCCGTCCGGCGCGCGGGCGCGCGAGGACACGGAGCCGGAACGCCCGTCCGGCGCGTCCTCGCGCACGGACGCCGGGCGCCGGGCCGCCGCGCCGCCGCGCGCGGACGCGGACCGCGCACCGGGAGCGCGCCGGGGCGCCGGGGCCGCGCGTCCGTCCGGCACGCCACCGCGCCAGGACGCCACACCACCGCGCCCCGACCGTCCGCCCACGGCGTCCTCCGGCACACCGCCGCGCCCTGACGCACCCCCCGGCGCGCCGCCGCGGCCGTCCGGCCCGCCTGCGCCGCCGCGCCCGGACGGCCCGGCCGCGGCTCCGCCTCCGGCGTCCGGAAGCCCGGCCGCCGGTGCGGCGCGCCCACCCGTGCCCGCGCGTCCGCCGCGCGCCCCGGAATCCACAGGTGACGTGCCGTCACCCGCAGGCCCCCGCGGAGGAGTTCGCCCCGCGCCTCCTGGAGCCGACGCGGGCCCGCAGCCGGTGAAGCCCGCCAAGGCGGTGGCGCCGCGCCCCGTGGTGCGCCCCCTCCCCGCGGAGGACGACGTGTCCGGTACGCCGTGCCCGGTGTGCGGCACCCTCAACCAGCCGGGCCGCCGCTTCTGCCGCCGCTGCGCCGCCCGCCTCGTACCGGAAGCGGCACCCGCGTCCCTGCCGTGGTGGCGCCGGGTGTGGCCGCTGCGGCGGCGGCGCGCCCGTGCGGGCTCGGGCCGGCTGGTGCGGGCGCTGGTGATCCTGGCCGTCGTCCTCGTCCTGGCCGCGGCGGCCGTCCTCCTGCTGCCCGCGGGACGCGGGCTGTTCGAGGACACCAGGGACAAGCTCGGCGGGGCCAAGGCCGTGTCCCCATCCACCGTCAAAGCCACCGCCCAGCTGCCGGGGCACCCGGCGGACGACACCGTCGACGGACTGAACAACCGCTACTGGGGGGCGCCCTCGGCGGGCGCTTCCATCACGTACACCTTCGCCAAGCCGTTCCGCCTGGTGGACCTGATCATCACCAACGGCGCCTCCGCCTCGGCCCAGGAGTACGCCGCCCAGGGGCGCGCACTGGAGATCGACGCGGAGGTGACGACGAGCGGCGGACACACCGAGCACCAGCGGCTCAGCCTGAGCGACAAGCCGGGCTCGCAGCCCACGCAGGAGGGCATCAGCGACGTCACACGGATCCGCCTCACGCTGAACGGCCCCGTCGGCCTGACCCGCGGCCGCCATCTGGCCCTCGCCGAAGTGGAGTTCTTCCAGCGCACCTGATCCGCGCCCCGGCCCGTACCCCGCAGGTGCCCCGCCCCCGTCAGTGGCGGTACGCCCAGTCGAGGTGGGCGCGGAGCGCGGGCGCGAACGCCTCGTGCTCGGAGGACTCGATGATCCGGATCAGCTCCTCGTGCTCACGCAGCACGGGAGGGAACTGCTCGGGCCCCGGGCCCAGCGCGTGGATGCTCATGCGGCGCTGCCGGTCGGCCAGGGTCGCGTAGAAGTCGATCAGCAGCGCGTTGCGGCCCGCGCCGACGATCAGCCGGTGGAACGCCTCGTCGGCCTGGAGGAACCTCTCCAGGTCCCCGGTCCCTGCCTGGGCGCGCTGCGCCTCCAGGGCGGCGCGCAGCTGCTGGACGACGCGCGGGATGTCGTCGGGCCTGCCGCCCAGCCTGCGCACCGCCGCGGTCTCGACCGCCTCGCGCGCGTCGAGGACGTCCTCGGCCTCCCCGCGCCGCACGGGGACGACGACGGCGCCGCGCCGGGGCATCAGCCTCAACAGCCCCTCCGTGCGCAGCCTGATGAACGCCTCGCGCACCGGTGTGCGGCTCATGCCGAGCCGTTCCGCGATGTCGCCCTCGGTCAGGAAGTGTCCGCCGGGGAACTCCCCGTTGAGCACCAGCTCCTTCGTCTCGCTGTACGCGCGCTCGGCCGCCGGGACCTCCCGTGTGCCGTGGCCGCAGGTCACGTCTCGCTCCATGGGTTCCGCCGTTCGTCGGGTCGGCGCACTGCCGCCGGCCTCCGTCTGTGTGGGTGGGGGTGCTCGGGTCGTTGTGCGGGCCTGCGGCGGTCAGCCGCCTGCCCACTGCCGTGCGATCAGGAAGACGTTCAGCGCGCTGACCAGGCAGACCACGGCCCAGGCCGCGGTCTTGGCCACCGCTCTGCTCGCGTAGGGTCCCATCACGTCCCGGCGCGAGGTCAGCAGGACGAGGGGGACGAGCGCGAAGGGGATGCCGAAGGACAGGACGACCTGGCTCAGCACGAGCACGGCGGTCGCGTCGGCGCCCGAGGCCAGGACCGCGAGGGCGGGCACCATGGTGGCCAGGCGCCGGATCCGGGGAGACAGCCGCAGCCCGGTGAAGCCCGAGAGGACGACCTGTCCCGCGTACGTCCCCACTCCGGCGGAGGAGAGGCCGGAGGCCAGCAGCGCGACGGCGAACACGGCCGCGGCCGCCGGGCCGAGGAGGCCGCCGATCGCGTGGTGCGCCGCCTCGATGTCGGTGATCCTTTCGAGCCCCGGTACGTGGAAGAGGCGCGCGGCGACGGCGAGCATCGCCATGTTGGCGACTCCCGCGAGCCCAAGCGCCACGAGCACGTCCACGCGCTCGCCGCGCAGCACCCGCGCGGTCGGCGTGCCGCGCAGCGCGGCCGACCTGGCGGCCGTGAGCCCCGAGTGCAGGTACACGGCGTGCGGCATGACGGTCGCGCCGACGATGCCCACCGCGAGGTACACCGAGTCGCCGCCGCTCAGGGACGGCAGCAGCCCGTGCAGCACGCCGGAGGCCGGGGGGCGCACGCGGGCGACCTCGTAGGCGAAGCCGGCGAAGACCACGGCGAGCAGGGCGACGATGCCGCCTTCGAACGCGCGCCGGCCCCGGGACTGGAGCGCGAGCAGGCCGAGCGCCACGGCACCGGTGAGGAGCCCCGCGGGGAACACGGGCACGCCGAGCAGCAGGTGCAGGCCGATGGCGGCGCCGAGGAACTCGGCGACGTCGGTGGCCATCGCCATCGCCTCGGCCTGGATCCACAGGCCGTGCGCCACGGGGCGCGGGTAGTGGGCGCGTACCAGTTCCGGCAGGGTGCGGCCGGTGACGGTGCCGAGCTTCGCCGACAGGTACTGCACGGGCATCGCGCACAGGCCCGCGCAGAGGACGACCCACAGCAGGAGGTAGCCGTACCGGGCGCCCGCCTGGATGTTGGTCGCGTAGTTGCCCGGGTCGAGGTAGGCGACCGACGCGACGAACGCCGGTCCGAGGACCGCCGGCAGGGTGCCGGGCCGGCCGCCGCGCCGGCGGGCGCGCGCCCCTGGGCGCCCGGGCCCGCCCGTCCCGGGTTCCGGCACCGTGTCGGCCCCCGGGCCGCCGCTCTCCGTCCCCATCGCAGGTCCCGCTCCTTTCCGCCGGTACGGAGGCGCTCAGAGGTCGAGGACCAGGACGTCGCTGACGGCGCGTGAGCAGCACACCATCATGACCTCGCCCGCGTCCTTCTCCTGCGGTGTGAGGAAGGAGTCGCGGTGGTCGGGGGTGCCTTCGAGCACGACGGTCTCGCAGGTGCCGCAGGTGCCCTCACGGCACGAGGTGGGCACGGACACACCGGCCTCTTCGAGCACCTCGACCACACTGCGGTCGGCGGGCACGGTCAGTTCGAGTCCCGACTCCTCGAGCACCACCTGGAAGGGTGTGTTCCGTCCGGCGAGCGCGCCCGCCCTCGGCCGGAAGCGCTCGACGTGCAGGGCGCCCTCGGGCCAGTGGGCGCAGGCCGCCTGGACGGCGTCGAGCAGCGGGCCGGGGCCGCAGCAGTACACGGCCGTGTCCTCGCGCGCCTCGCCGAGCAGTGTGCCCAGGTCGATGAGTCCCCGGGTGTCCTGGGGCCAGAGGTCCACCTGCCCGCCGTACCCGGCGAGGCGCCCGGTGAAGGCCATGGAGGCGGCGGCGCGTCCGCCGTAGACGAGGCGCCAGGGCCGTCCCGCGGCCGCGCAGGCCGCGATCATGGGGAGGATGGGTGTGATACCGATCCCGCCGGCCACGAACAGGTACGCGCCCGCCTCGGCCAGGGGGAAGTTGTTGCGCGGCCCGCGGCAGGTGAGGTGGTCGCCGACGGCGAGCTTCTCGTGCACGTACTGGGAGCCGCCGCGGCTCTCCGGCTCCCGGAGCACGGCGACCCGCCAGCTGCGGGTGTCCTGCGGGTCGCCGCACAGCGAGTACTGCCGCTCCATGCCGGGCGACAGCAGGAGGTCGATGTGGGCGCCCGGCTCCCACGCGGGGAGCGGGCCGCCGTCGGCCGCGGCCAGCCGGACGGAGACCACACCGTCGGCCTCGACGTCGATGCCGGTCACCACCGTCCGGGTCTCGGCCAGGGCGGACGTGGCGGTTGTTTTCGCGTGTGCCATCGGTGCCATCCGTACGTGAGAGGGGTGCGGGGCGCCCTGCCGGGCCGGGGACGCCGGTGCGGTCGGCGCCGCGCGCCGGCCCGGCAGGGGTGGGTGGGGCCGCTGGGCGGCTAGGCGCGGCCGGCTTCGGCGTGGGGGGCCGGGGCGCCCGGCCCGCCGCTCCCCTCGCCCGGGGTGCGCTCCCGGTGCTGCCGGGTGCCCGGCCTGCGCCTGCTGGTGTCGACGACGACCAGGTCGCCCTCCAACGTGACGGCGTAACCCTCCATCACGTAGGGGCCCTTCTGGGGTCCGCCCTCGGGGTCGACGACGTCCTCGGGGGATCCGGGGACGACCTCGACCTCGTACCTGCGCACGCGGGTGCTGCGCGGGTCGTACCAGGACTCCCCCGTCCTGATGTCGTACTCCCACTGGTGCCAGGGGCAGCGCAGGGAGCGGCCGCGCTCGTAGGCGATCGAACCGTCGGGCACCTCGGCCTTCGACACACCGAACACCGTGCCGTAGGCGCAGAGTTCGGCGCCCGCGTGCGGGCACTGGTTGAGCAGGGCGTAGTACTCGCCCTCGACGTTGAACACGCCGATGGAGCGGCCCTCCAGCTCGACGATCTTCCGCTCGCCCTCGCCGATCTCGGCGGACGTGGCCACCACGTACCTGGTCATCAGTCCGTGACCTCCAGGCCGAAGAAGCGCTGTCCGTTGGTGCGCAGCACCTTGGTCCGCAGCGCTTCGGGGAAGCTGTGCGGGAAGACCGTCTCCGGCGAGTCGAAGTCGAAGTGCGGGTAGTCCGAGGCGAACAGCACGTTCTCGGGGCAGAACTCCTCGATCAGTTCCGCGAGGTGTTTCGGGTTCTCGGGCTCGTCGATCGGCTGGGTGGACGCCCATACGTGGTCGCGTACGTACTCGGACGGGCGGCGCTGGAGGTCGGGGACCTCGCTGCGCAGGTTCGCCCAGTGGTAGTCGAGGCGCTGCACGAGGGGCACGAAGTGGGCCACGTTGCCCTCGACGAACATCACCTTCAGGTCGGGGAACCGGTCGAAGGTGCCGCTCAGGATCAGGCTGAGGATCTGCGACTGGAAGCTCTGGACGTGCCCGACGTGGTACTCGGTGTGGTACGAGGTCCAGCCGGTGCCCGTGTTGGGGTTGCCGCCGCCCTGCGAGAGGTGGAACTGGATCGGCAGCCCCTGCGCGACGGCGGCCTCGTAGATCGGCCAGTAGCGCCGGTTGCCCAGCGGCTCCAGGGTCTTGCTCAGTCCGAGCACCGCGACGACCCCGGGGTCCGAGCCGACGCGCTCGATCTCCGCGACGGCGTACTCCGCGGTCTCGAACGGGACCGGGATGGCCGCGCGCAGCCGGGGCTCGGGGTAGACGAGGTGTTCGAGCTGCCAGTCGTTGATGGCGCGCACGAGGGCGTGGGCGAGCTCCTGGTTGAGCGCCTGGCTCGCCGGGTTGAGGGTCTGGCCGCCGGGGGCGATGCACTGGAGCACACCGAGCTGCACGTTGTGCAGGTCGAGCAGCTGATCGCGGATGAGTGCGAGGCTGGAGCCCGGGTAGCCGGTCTCCGGCCAGGCGTCCGCGCGCATCGCGCCGCCGTACATCTGCGGGTATTCGCCGTTGTTCTGGAGGCCGTTGGTGGTGCGGGACCCGTAGGCGCGCACATGCGTGCGCCAGCGTTTCGGCAGGTAGGAGTCGATGGCGCCCGGGAGCGGGACGGGGTGGATGTCCACGTCGACGATGCCGGTGTCGACCACGGGCCTGCCGAGGGTGGCGGGGTGTTCGAGGATGGTCATGTTTCAGGCCGCCTCTCCTGCGGTGGGGACAGAGAGCTGGTACAGGTCCCACGCGTTCTGCCGGTAGATCCGGTCGAGCAGCGCCGCGTCGCGGGTGCCGCCCTCGATGGCGCGGGGTGCGGTGTGGTGCCGGTGGGGGTAGTCGCTCGAATAGACGAGGAGTTCCTCGGAGCCCATCCGCTCGACGGTCTTGTCGAGGTTTCCCGCGAGTTCGGCGCCGTCCGACGGGCTGGTGGTGAACTTGACGTGTTCCCTGATCAGTTCGGAGGGGGCCCGGTCGACCCAGGGGATGTCGGGGCGGTAGCTCTTCCAGAGCTTGTCGAACTTCCAGAGGTAGGGCGGCAGCCAGTTGAAGCCGACCTCGGACACGACGATCCGGGTGCCGGGGAACTTCTGCAGGACGCCCTCGGAGACGATGGAGCTGAGCTGCGCCTCCAGGTTGGACTGCTGGCCGACATACCACTCCAGGTGGGTGGCGGGCCAGCCGACCGAGGTGGGGGCCTGCCGGAACACGCCTCCGATGTGGATCGCGACGGGCAGTCCCGCGCGCTCGGCGGCTTCCCAGATGGGCCAGTTGACCTGGCGCCCGTACAGCAGCTCGGACTGGCCGAGCAGCAGCACCTGGACGAAGCGCTTGTCGCCGGCCCAGTGCTCGATCTCGGCGGCCGCCGCCTCCGGGGTGCCCTGCGGGACCACGATGGAGGCCCGCAGCCGCGGGTCCACGTCGAGCCACTCGCGGGCGATCCAGGAGTTGAGGGCGCGGGCGTGGGCCTGTTCACGGCGCGGCTGGTGGATCTGCTGCACTCCGTAGAGGCAGTTGAGGATCGCGAAGTCGGCGAAGCCGTCCGCGAAGACGTCGCCGGCCAGGTCCTGGGGACGGGTCGCGGCACGGCCGTCGGGGCCGGTGGCCGCGTCGGGGCGCTGGGCGATCGCGGAGCCGCGCGGATGGTAGTTGGGTTCGTACGACGGTGACAGCGCGGCGACCAGCTGGTCGCCCCAGTACTCGTCGAGGTAGGGCAGGAGTGCGTCGGGCGAGGGGAGCACGGGGTGGACGTCGCAGTCCACCACGGCCGGCCTGGTGCCCTGCGGCACGGTCCTCGTTTTGTCGATCACGGCGTTCTGGGCCATCGGTGTGTACGTCACCTTTCCTTCGGGCGTGGGGCGGGAGTTGGCGGAGGGGAGGCTCCGGCGGGACGGGAAGGGGGCGCAGAGTCGCCGGTGTGACGGGCGTGTTGCGCCGAGGAGCGGCCCCGGACGGCGCGGGGAGCCGCTCGGCCAGGGGAGGTGCGGCGGGTTCAGCGGGGCCTGCGGCCCGGATCCGCCGAGGAGTTCGAGGCCGGACGCTCTGAGCTGGGACGATCGACAGGTCTTTCGGCTGCATTCATTGACGACGTCCGCATCCGTTGTTAGCTTCATCGCTCGTGGATCCAGAGTCCAGGATACATACAGGTTAATTTTCCACAAGGGATACAGCGCAACACAGCAGCGGTCGACGAGAACCCCGCGAACGGTGGCCCATCAAGGGAGCTGAACTGCCGTGTCACACACCGAACGACCCGCACCACACACCGCGAAACCCGCCGGAGTGCCGAACGCCCGCTGGCGCCGCACCGGCCTCCTCCTCTTCCTCGTGTACTTCACCGCATTCGCCGAGCGCGCCAACGTGAGCGTCGCGGCGCCCTCCGTCTCCGAGCAGTTGCACCTCACCGGGGCCGCGACCGGAGTCATCCTGTCCGCGTTCTTCTGGGGCTACGTCGTCACCCAGGTCCCCGGCGGCTGGCTCGCGTCCAAGGCGAGCCCCACCCGGATCATCGCGGCCTCGCTGCTGGTCTGGGGCGTCACCGCCTTCGCCCAGGCCTGGTCGGGCTCGGTCACACCGCTGATCGTCTCCCGTGTCCTCATGGGGCTCGCCGAGGGCGTCGTCTGGCCGGCGTTCGCCGTCTTGTTCGTCCGCTGGTACCCGGTGAACGAGCGCGCCCGCGCCGCCGGTCTGTCCCTGCTCGCGCTGCCCACCTCCTCCCTGGTGATGGCCCCGTCGGCCGGCTGGCTCATCCAGACCTGGAGCTGGCAGACGATGTTCATCGTCCAGGGCATACCGGCCTTCGTGCTGGCCGCGGCCGTCCTGCTGTTCCTCCGCGACAGCCCGGAGCAGGACCGGCGGCTCTCCCCCGCCGAGCGCGCCTTCATCGTCGAACACCGGGCAGCGCCCGACCCGGCAGCGCGGCGCCAGTCCGTGCTGCGGCCGCTGACCTCGCCGGTGGTGTGGGCGTGCAGCCTGGTGTACTTCCTCTGGCTGACCGGCTTCTACAGCTTCGGCCTGTGGCTGCCCACCGTGCTCAAGCAGCTCTCGTCGCGCGGCATGGAGGCGGTGGGCTGGCTCTCCGTCATCCCGTTCGCCGCCGCGGCCGCCGCCATGCTCCTCAACTCCCGTGCGGCGGACCGCTCCACCAGGCCGAAGGCCCACTTCGTGGTCCCCGCCCTCTTCCTCGGCGCCGCCGCGCTGCTCGCCCAGCACGCCCTGCCGGCCGCCCTGCCGCTCCAGCTGGTGTGCCTGCTGGTCACGGCGGTCGGTGTGTACGCGCCCTTCGGCCCGTGGTGGGCGTGGGCGCTGCAGTTCGTCCCCGCGGAGCAGGCCGGGCCCGTGACGGGCCTCGTCAACCTCTTCGGGAGTCTGGGCGGGCTGATCGGGCCGATCGTCGTGGGAGCGGCGTCCGACGGCGGTTCCGCACGCGGCGGCCTGTACATCCTCGGGTTCTTCCTGCTTGCGGGGGCGCTCGCGGCCCTGGCCGTCGAGCGGTTCGCCGCGCGGCCCGCGCCCGCCACCGCACCGGGCCCCGCGGTGGCGGCCGCCCCGCTCAAGGAGGGGTGAGGGCGCCCCTCTCGCGCGGCGCCCCGCGCGCACCGCGCGAGAGGCTCACGGCGGAGGGGGAGGCGGTCGCCCGCCTCCCCCTCCCGTACTGCTCAGGTCTCGTCGGCCGAGCTGGTCGGCATGGTCTGCGCGAGCTTGCTCGACGCATTGCGCAGGTGGTGCAGGAGCAGCTGCTCGCCGTGGTCGGCGTCGCCGGCGAGCAGGGCCTTGGCGATCGCCTCGTGCTCGTCCCACGCGCCGGTGAAGACGTCCGTGATGTGCAGGGAGCGCACCATGCCGCGCTCCACGATGGACCAGACGGGCACCAGGGCACGGCGGAAGTACTCGTTGCCGGTGGCGTCGAGCACGGCCATGTGGAACTCCCGGTCGGCGGCGAGGAGTTCGGCGGCGCCGTAGCCAGTGACGCGCGGCTTGTGGGTGGAGACGACCTGCTCGATCCGCGCGAGTCCCTCGGCGGGGCGCAGCTGGGCCACCCTGCGCACCGCGCGCGACTCGATCGCCTCGCGCACCTCGTAGACGTCCAGCAGGTCGTCCGGGGTGAGCGAGCGCACGGCGACACCGCCGCCCGGCACCATTTCGAGGAGCCCCTCGGAGACGAGTTCGCTGATCGCCGTGCGTACCGGCATGCGGCTCACGCCGAGCTGCTTCGCCACGGCGACCTGGTTGAGGCGGGTGCCCGAGGGGATCTCCTCCAGGCTGATCGCCAGCCGGAGCCGGTCGCGCACCGTGCGCACGAGGGCCGTCGTGTCGCGCGGCGGCAGCTCACCGAGAACGGGTTCGGTGCGATCGGTGAAATCGGCGTCCGGCCCGGACATCTGTCTGCCTCCCATGCGTCGGCTGTCCCGGCCGCGCTTCCGCGCGGACGGGTCTGCCGACGATGATACGGCGACGACGCCCTGGATCCACAATCCACCCCGGTGCCACCGTGCGGATCCGGCCCGGTCAGGCGTCCGCGGGCCCTTCGTCCACGAGCAGGACGTCGAGCGTGCGCGGGCCGTGGACGCCCTCCACGCGTTCGAGTTCGATGTCGCTGGTCGCTGAGGGCCCGGAGACGAAGGTCAGCGGCCTCACGGGCGAGAGCCGCGCCATGGCCTCGGGCACGGTCGCCACGATCTGCCCGGCCCGCACGACGCACAGGTGCCGGTCGGGTACGAGGGTGAGCGCGCGTCTGCCCTGGCCGGGGCCGCCGTCGAGGACGACGGTCCCCGTCTCGGCGATCACGGCGGCGCATCCCGTCAGCACGGCGTCGGCGCCGTCCAGCTCGGCGAGGGCCAGGGGCGGCAGGTCGCGCAGCCAAGTGACGCCGGCGGCGCCCGGCCCCGAGCGCCACTCCTGCGGCAGGCCGGGCGGCGCGACGACCCGGCGGGAGCCGCGCAGCGCCAGCAGGTCGGCGACGGCGTGCGGGAGCCGCGCGGCCGGGACGCGCCGTACCGTGGCGCGGTAGTCCTCGATGCGCTCGCGTGCCAGCTCCACGAGGTCGCCGTGGGCCCGCGCGGTGTCGTACTCCCTGGGGACGGGCGGGGGCTCGGGCCTGTCCGCCAGGGCGGCACGGACCCGCGCGAGCACCTCGGCCCTGGCTCCGGTGGGTTCCCGGCCGCTCATGACGCGCCCTCCCGCCGCCGCCACCAGGCGCGGAAGGACTCGGCGGGGGGCGCGGGCAGGTCGCGCGCCGTGCTCCAGCGCGAGCCGGGCCAGGGCAGCCGGCTGAGCGTGCCGTCCCTGGCGAGGCGGCCGAGGAGGCCGCCTGCGCGCTGCGCCCTCTCGTACACGCGCGGATGCTCGAAGACCCGGGCGAGCGCGGCCATGGCGAGCGCCTCGGGCGCGGCGGCCGGCTTGGCCTCCACCGCACGGGCGCGCAGGTGGGTCAGGACGGCCGGGATGTCGATCCTGACGGGGCACGCCTCGAAGCAGGCGCCGCACAGCGAGGACGCGTAGGGCAGCGAGGACGCCTGCTTGTCGTGCGGGTCGCCGACGAGCTGCGGGGTGAGGATCGCGCCGATCGGGCCGGGGTAGACGGAGCCGTACGCCTGGCCGCCGGTGCGCTCGTAGACGGGGCAGACGTTCAGGCAGGCCGAGCACCTGATGCAGCGCAGCGCCTGCCGGCCGACGGGGTCCGCGAGGGTCGCGGAGCGGCCGTTGTCGAGCAGGACGAGGTGGAAGGCGCGGGGCCCGTCGCCCGGGGTGACCCCGCTCCACACCGAGGTGTACGGGTTCATCCGCTCGGCGGTCGAGGAGCGGGGCAGCAGTTGCAGGAACACTTCGAGGTCGCGCCAGCTCGGCACCAGCTTCTCGATGCCCATCACGGTGATGAGGGTCTCGGGCAGGGTGAGGCACATGCGCCCGTTGCCCTCGGACTCGACGACCATGACGGAACCGGTGTCCGCGACGGCGAAGTTGGCGCCGGAGACGGCCACCCGCGCGCCGAGGAACCGCTGCCGCAGGTGCCGCCGCGCGGCCTCGGCGAGGGCGCGCGGCTCCGCGGGCAGGTCGGCGGGCGCGTCCGGCATCTCCCTGCGGAAGACGTCGCGGATCTCCGCGCGGTTGCGGTGGATCGCGGGCACCAGGATGTGGGACGGCCGGTCGCGCCCCAACTGCACGATGAGCTCGGCGAGATCGGTCTCCACTGCGGTGACCCCGCCCTCGGCGAGCGCCTCGTTGAGCCCGATCTCGGCCGTGGCCATGGACTTGACCTTGACGACCTCGTCGGCGCCCTGTGCCCTGACGATGCGGAGCACGATGGCGTTGGCCTCCGCCGCGTCCCTGGCCCAGTGCACGGTGCCGCCGCGCGCCGTCACCGCGGCCTCCAACCGCTCCAGATGCGTGTCGAGGCGGGCGAGGGTCCTGTCCTTGATCGCCTCTCCGGCGCGCCGCAGCCGCTCCCAGTCCGGGAGTTCGGCGACGGCGGCCGCCCGCTTGTCCCTGATGGTGTGCGTGGCGCGGCGCAGGTTGGCGCGGAGCTGGGAGTCGGCGAGCGCGGTGTGCGCGGCCTCGGGGAAGGCGGGTGTGCCGAGCCAGGTCACGGGGTTGCGCGCCATGGCTCCTCCTCCGTGGACGCCAGGATGTCGGCGAGGTGCAGGGTGCGCACGCCCGTGCGCAGCCGGGACAGGCCGCCGCCGATGTGCATGAGGCAGGAGCGGTCGCCCGCCGTCAGCACCTCGGCGCCGGTCGCGAGGACGTGGCGCATCTTGTCGCCGAGCATGGCGCCCGAGGTCTCGTGGTTCTTGACGGCGAAGGTGCCGCCGAACCCGCAGCAGGCGGCGGCCTCTTCGAGCTCCACCAGCTCGATGCCGCGCACCGCCCGCAGCAGCCGCAGCGGCCGCTCCCCCACCCCGAGCATCCGCAGCGAGTGGCAGGTGGGGTGGTAGGTGACGCGGTGCGGGAAGTACGCGCCGACGTCGGTCGTCTGGAGCACGTCGACGAGGAACTCGGAGAGCTCGTAGACCTTGCCGGGCAGTCCTGACCCCGGCACGCCGAGCCCGGGGTGGATGTCCCTGACCATCGCGGCGCAGGAGCCCGACGGGACGACCACGGCGGTGTGTTCCCCGAACGCGGTGTCGAGCGCCGCTGCGAGGCGTGCGGCGGGCGGCCGGTAGCCGGTGTTGTAGTGCATCTGCCCGCAGCACGTCTGGTCCATCGGGAAGTCGACGTCGCAGCCGAGGCGTTCGAGGAGCCGCACCACGGAGACGAGGGTCCCCGGATAGAGGGTGTCCGCGAGGCAGGTGCCGAACAGCGCCACCTTGGTGCGCCCACCGGTGGCGGCGGGGCTCATGAGGGGGACGTCCACTGCCGTGCGCGCCCGGAGTCGAGGAGCGCGTCGACGGCGGCCCTGTCGTAGCCGGCCTCGGTCAGCACCTCCCTGGTGTGCTCTCCGAGCATCGGCGGTGGGCGGCGCAGCCAGCCCTCGCCGCTGCCGCTCACGTTGACCGGCTGGCCGAGCACCCGCATGGCGCCGAGCAGGGAGTGCTCGGTCTCCGCGACCATGCCGAGGCCCTGGGTGACGGGGTGGTCGAGCGCCTCGTCCACGCTCAGCACGGGCCCGCACGGCACCCCTGCCCGACCCACGGTCTCCAGCCATGCGGCGGTGGTGCGCCGCGCGAGCACCTCCTCGATGAGGTGGCGCAGCTCGCCGCGGTTCTCCATCCGGGCTGCGTTGTCGGCGAACCGCGGGTCGCCTGCGAGGTGCCCGAGGCCGAGCACGTCGCACAGCCTGTGCCACATCTTCTCGTTGCCGCAGGCCAGGGTCATGGCGCCGTCCGCGGTCCGGAAGGTGCCCTGGGGGAACATGATGGGGTGGTCGTTGCCGTCCTGGCCCGGTACGACGCCGAGGCTCAGGTACTTCTGCGCCTGGTACGACAGCAGGGTGAGCATGGACTGCATCAGCGAGCCCTCGACGACCGCGCCCTCGCCGGTGAGCTCGCGCTCGTAGAGCGCCGCGAGGACGCCGACTGCGCCGAACACGCCGGTCGCCGAGTCGGCCACGGCGATGCCCACGCGCAGCGGGCCCGTCGCGGGTGTGCCGGTGACGCTCATCAGGCCGGACATGGCCTGGGCGGTCTGGTCGAAGCCCGGCAGTTCCGAGCCGGGCGGGCGGCGGCCGAAGCCGCTGAGCCCGACGTACACGAGGCCGGGGTTGACCTCGTGCAGGTCGTCGGGGCCCAGGCCCATCTGCTCGGCCGTACCGGGTTTGAAGTTCTGCACGAACACGTCTGCGGTGCGCACGAGTTCGCGGCAGGTCCGCATGCCGTCCGCGCTGCGCAGGTCGAGTGCGACGCTGCGCTTGTTGCGGTTGGAGGCCATGTAGTAGACGCTCTCGGAGTCCTGGAAGGGGCCCGACTGGCGTGCCGGATCGCCCACCGGCAGCGGTTCGATCTTGACGACGTCGGCGCCGAGGTCGGCGAGGAGCATGGTCAGGGTCGGCCCTGAGAGGTAGCGGCTCATGTCCACGACGCGGATTCCGTCGAGTGCGGCCATGTCAGTTCTCTTTCACGGTTGCGTGGGTGTGTGCGGTGCGCACGCGGCGCCGGGCGTGCGGGCCCGGCCGAAGTCGGCCGGCCTGCGCTCGCGGAACGCGGCGACGCCCTCCTTGAGGTCGTCCCCCTCGTACGCCTCGACGGTCAGCCGGGACAGGAGTTCGCTGTCGGCCGCGGTCAGCGGCCTTCCGTGCATGCCGGTCACGAGCTTGGCCGCCCGCATGGTGACCGCGGACTGGCGGTGGACGCCCGCCACGAAGGCGGCTACCGCCTCCTCGAACTCGGCGTCGGGCACGACCCGTTGGGCGAGGCCCAGGCCGAGGGCGGTCCCTGCGTCCACCAGGTCGCCCGAGAACAGCAGGTACTTGAGGGCGGCGGGGCCGATCGTGCGGGCGAGCGCCGTGGTCTCCGTGTAGCCGAGGATCACCCCGAGCCTGCCGACGGGGATGCCGAACCGGGCGCTCTCGGTGGCGATGCGGACGTCGCAGGCCGCGGCCAGTTCGCAGCCGCCGCCCACGGCGAGCCCCCGCACGGCGGCCACCACGGGCACGGGCAGCCGCTCCACGGCGCGCAGCGCGCGGGCGATGGACTCGTTGTACTCCGTGGCGTCGGCGGCCGTCAGCCGGGTGTGCGGGAACTCCTTGATGTCGGCGCCGGCGGCGAACGCCCGGTCCCCGGCGCCGCGTACGACGACGGCGCGGAGCTCGCGGTCCCCGGCCAGCCGCGTGAAGACCTCTTCGAGGCGCCGCCAGCTCCCCAGGGTGAGCGCGTTGTGCGAGCCGGGCTCCGCCAGGGTGACGACGGCGGTCCCTCCGAGCCGCGCGAGGTGCACCCGGTCGACGGCGTCGGCCTGCGGCGGGTCCTCGGCCAGGGCGGCGCGTACCGCCTCGGCGACGGCGCCGGGGGCGCCCGCGGGGTGCCGGGCCGCAGGCGCGGTGCGTGCGCCCCGGGCGGGAGTGCCGGGTGGCCGACTCACCGGCTGATGTCCACGGAGACGTGCTTGCGCTGGGTGAAGCCCTCGATCATGCCTTCGAGGGAGAACTCGCGGCCGATGCCGCTCTGCTTGTAGCCGCCGTAGGACTGGCCGAGCACCTGGCCGCCGCCCTGGTTCACCTGCACCCAGCCGGCCTCGATGGCGTGGGCCGCGCGCAGCGCGCGCCCGATGTCGTGGGTCCACACGAACGCAGAGAGCCCGTAGTGGGTGTCGTTGGCCATGCGGATGACCTCGTCCTCGTCGTCCCAGGGGATGACGCACAGCACGGGTCCGAAGATCTCCTCCTGCGCCATCCGCCACTCGTTGTCGACGCCGACGAAGACCGTGGGCTCCACGAAGTACCCCTCGGACAGCGGCCCTTCCGCGGGCGGGCGGCCGCCGAGCGCGACCGTGGCGCCGCCGTGGCCGAGGCCCTCGTCAATGAAGCCGCACACCCGGTCGTACTGCTTCCTGTTGACGATGGCGCCGATGTCCGACGCCTCGTCCAGCGGGTCGCCCACCGTCAGGGTGCGGAGGTCGGCGACGACCTTCTCGACGAAGGAGTCGGCGATGGAGCGGTGGACGAACAGCCGCGACCCGGCGGTGCAGGACTGGCCCTGGCGCACGAAGCGCATGCCGGTGACGGTACCGGCTGCGACCCAGTCCTCGTCGGCGTCGGGGTAGACGATCTGCGGGTTCTTGCCGCCCAGTTCGAGGGAGACGGGCACGATGCGCTCCGCGGCCGCGCCCATGACGCGCCGGCCGACCGCCGTGGAGCCGGTGAACGACAGCTTGCGCACCTCGGGGTGGGTGATGAGGGCCTCACCTGCCTCCGTGCCGTATCCGACGAGTACGTTGAGGACGCCCCGGGGCAGGTAGGCGTGGCAGGCGCGGGCGATTTCGAGGACGGCGAGCGGCGCGTCCTCCGCGGCCTTCAGCACGAGTGTGTTGCCTGCGGCGAGCGCTGAGGCGATCTTCATGACGGCGAGTTGGACCGGCGCGTTCCAGGGGACGATCGCGCCGACCACGCCGAGCGGTTCGCGCCTCGAATAGTCGAGCACCTGGGCGCCGAGCGGGATCGTCTCGCCCTTGGTCTCGCCTGCGACGGAGCCGAAGTAGCGGAACACGTCGACGGCGAAGGCCACTTCGCCGCGCGACTGGGTGCGCAGGGCGTTGCCGTTCTCCTCGGAGATGAGGCGGGCGATGCGCTCGGCCTCCGGCTCCAGCGTGTCGGCGATCTGCTGGAGCAGGCGGCCCCTGGCCCTGGGGGCGGTGTCGCGCCAGCCGGGGAAGGCGCGTCCGGCCGCGGCGACCGCGTCCTGCACGTCCTTCTCACCGCCGCGCGGGACGCGGGCGATGACCTCGCGGTTGCGGGGACTCTCGACGTCGATCCATCGCCCGTCGCGTGCGGGGACCCACTGGCCGTCCACCAGGTGGGGGTGCTCGCGCGGAGTGGTCGCCGTGTCGGCCATGGCAGTTCCTTTGCGTGTGTCGGGTCCGGTGTGCGGTGCGCCCGTGGGCGGGGCCGCGGGCAGGGGTCTCAGGCGGTGGTGTCGACGGCCTCGACGGCCTTGATGACGGCCGAGGCGTCGAGCGCGCCGTCGCTCGCGGCGAGTTCGTCGACGCGGCGCCGCGCGGCGCTGCCGACGGCGAGGTCGACTCCGACGCTGTCGGCCGCGGAGGCGGCGAGGCCGAGGTCCTTGGCGAGCAGGGCGGCGGCGAACTTCGCCGCGTACCCGTTGTCGGCGGCCGACCCCTCGACCAGTCCGGGGCGGGGGCAGAAGTTGGTGAGCGCCCAGCAGTTGCCCGATGACGTGCTGAGCACGTCGAAGAGGTTGCGCGCGGAGAGGCCGAGCCTGTCGGCCATGACGAACGCCTCGGCCAGCGCCACCAGGCTCGCGCCGAACACCATCTGGTTGCACGCCTTCGCGGCCTGTCCCGCGCCGGCGCCGCCGACCGCGATGAGCCGTCCGCCCATGACGTCGAGGAGGGGGCGGGCCAGGGCGAGGGCGCTCTCCGCGCCGCCGATCATGAAGGTGAGGGTGCCGCCGGTGGCGCCCGCGACGCCCCCGGAGACGGGCGCGTCGAGGACCTCGATCCCCAGGGCCTTGCATGCCTCGTGCACGTCGCGCGACGTGGCGACGTCGATGGAGGACGCGTCGACGACGACGGCGCCTGCGGCGAGCCGGGTCAGGGGGCCGCCCTCGGTCAGCAGCACGCTCCGGACGTGCGCGCCCTTGGGCAGCATCGTGATGAGCGCGTCGGCGCCGTCCGCTGCGGCCTCGGCCGAATCCACCACGGTGACGCCCTGCGCGGCCGCGCGCTCCCGTGCCTCCGGCACGACGTCGAAGCCCCGCACCTCGTGCCCCGCGGCGGCGAGGTTCGCGGCCATCGGCCGCCCCATGTTGCCCAGTCCGACGAACCCGACGATGCTCATCGCGCCTGCTTTCGCTGGTAGTTGGAGAGGACAGCGGCTGTCCCGTCCCTCACTATCGACAGCACCTTGTTGCACATGCAAGACAAAGATCTGCATGACCAATGTGCAAAGATGCACACCATGAACCTGGACGACCTGCGCTACTTCCTGGCCCTGACCCGCTACGGGCGGCTCACCCTGGCCGCCGAGCGCCTGGGCGTCGAGCACACGACCATCCGCAGGCGGGTCGTGGCGCTGGAGAAGCGGCTCGGCGCGCGCCTGTTCGACAAGACGGCGGGCGGCTGGACCCCCACGGCGGCGGGCCGGCGGCTGCTCCCGTACGCCCAGCGCATCGAGGCGGAGTCGCAGGCCGCCCACACGGCCGTGACCGGGCGGGAGCACAGCCCCCGCGGCACGGTGCGGATCGTGGCCACCGACGGCTTCGGCTCGAAGATCATCGCGCCGGGGCTCGCACGCCTGCGGGCCGAGCACCCGTCCATCGAGGTCGAGTTGGTGACGAGCAGCCAGCTGCTGAGCTACGCCGTGGGCGAGTTCGACATCGCCGTGACCATCAACAGGCCGACCAGGCCGGGTTACCAGGTGACCCGCCTGTGCGACTACGACCTGCGCCTCTACGGCAGCAGGGCGTACCTCGCGGGGCGGCCGCAGCCGCGGACCCCGGCCGACCTCGCGCGCCACGACCTGGTGTGGTTCGTGGAGTCCCTGCTCGACCTGCCCGAGCTGCGCAGCGCCGAGGAGATCGCGGCGCAGGCCAACATCGTCTTCCGTACGACCAACCTGTTCGCGCAGCTCGAAGGCGCGGCGGGCGGGGTCGGCCTCGGCCTCGTGCCGTGCTTCCTCGCCCACCACGACCCGCGGCTCCTGCCGGTCCTGCACGAAGAGGTGCGCGCGCGGCGGACGTTCTGGATGATCGTGCCGTCCCGGCTGCTCACCACCGAGCGCGTCAGCGTGGTGTGCGAGCACCTGCGGGAGACCGCACGGCGGGACCGGGCCCGGCTGATCCCGCCCGCCGCGGCCGACGGGCCCCGGGCGCACCCGTGACACCGGGAGGGGGAGCCGGGCGGCGGCGGTCTCCTCTCCACGGCGGAGACGCACGGCCCGTTTTCCGCTCCCGCGCGCCGGCGCCCCGCACCGCCCGGGCCGATGATGCACCCGAGCAGCCCCGACCTCCGAGGACCCGCCATGAACAGCTCGCACCCCCACGGCCCGTACCTGCTGGCGCTCGGCGAGGACCGGCCCGTCACCGACGCGCAGGCGTGGATCGCGCCCGGCGCCCGGCTCGTCGGCGCGGTGTCCGTGGGCCCCGGTTCCTCGGTGTGGTACGGCGCCGTGCTGCGCGCCGACCTCGCACCGATCACCGTCGGCCGCGACTCCAACCTCCAGGACAACGCGGTGGTGCACAACGACACCGGCTGCCCGACCGTGATCGGCGACCGGGTCTCGGTGGGGCACACGGCCGTGGTGCACGGCGCCACGGTGGCGGACGACTGCCTGATCGGCATGGCCGCCGTCGTCATGAACCGGGCACGGATCGGCGCCGGGAGCCTGGTCGCCGCCGGCGCCGTGGTCCCCGAGGACACCGTGGTGCCACCCGGTTCGCTCGTCGTGGGCGTGCCGGGCGCAGCACGGCGCCCACTGCGCCCGGAAGAGGCGCTGCGCATCAGCGAGAACGCCGTGCTGTACCGGGAGCTGGCCGCGCGCCACCGGGCGGCGTCGGCTTGACACCGCGGCCGGGGACGGCCGCCCTCAGCCGCCGTCCGGACCGCCGAGCCCCTGGTCGAGCCAGACGAAGTGGCTGTCGACGGCCCGCATGGCGCGCTCCGGATCCTCGGCGGCCGCGGCGAGGTGGATGTCCCGGTGCAGCTGCCGCATGTGCTCGATGTCGTCGGTCATCCGCAGGATGTGCGCCTGGCGCTGCTGGACCGAGCGGGACAGCACGCCGGAGAGCGCGTCGGCGAAGAATTCGAGCGCGGGCGAGCAGGAGGCCGTGAACAGGGCCCGGTGGAAGGCGACATCGGCCTCGTACAGCTCCTGGCCGTCCTCCGTGGCCTCCATGCGCTTGACCGCGGCGGCCATATGCGCGGTCTTCACCGGGTCCCCGGCGAGCGCGGCCTCGTACGCGGCCTGCCGCTCCAGCGCGACGCGCACGGAGTACAGCGAGGCGAAGGTCAGGTGCGAGGCCAGCAGTCCGAGGCCGAGCGCCTCGGTCACCGTGTCGGGCCGCACCCCGCGCACGTAGGTCCCGGAGCCGGTCCTGCGCTCCAGCACCCCGAGCGACTCCAGGTGGGTCAGCCGGTCCCGCAGGGCGGTCCTGCTGACTCCGAGCTCCTCCGCCATCCGGCGTTCGCTCGGCAGCCGCTTGCCCGCCCCCATCGCCAGCACGCGCTGCGCCAGCTCACCGGTCAGCCGGTCGGGGAACAGCTCGGTGGCAATCAACCCGTCGCTCATGTCCTGCACCCTACACGGATTGGTGTTACCAATTCCGCCGCCGATTGCAGCCTCGAATCGGTACGACCAATTTATCGATCGGTATGAGCGGAACCCTTGACAGGGGTCAGTGGACACACCAATCATGCAAACGGTCGTACCGATTCTAGGAGTCAGAACATGGACGTCACCGTGCACGGGGACCTGCTGGGGGACGAGGAGGAGGCCGAACTGACGGCCTGGCTCGTCGCGGACGGCACCGCGGTCGAGAGCGGGCAGCCGATCGCCGAACTGGAGACCGGCAAGGCGTCGGTCGAGTTCACCGCGCCCGCCGCGGGCACCCTGAGCATCCTGGTGGGCGCGGGCGAGGTCGTCGCAGCGGACACCGTCGTCGCGAGGCTGGCATGAGCGGCGGCGCGGGCTTCGATCCCGCACGGGACGGTCTGCCGGCGCTGCGGACCATGCTCCTCATCCGCGAGTTCGAGCGCAGGCTGCCCGGCTACGCCGAGAAGAAGCTCATCCGGGGCTCCACCCACCCCTCCGTGGGCATGGAGGCCGTCGCGGTCGGCGTCTCCATGGCCCTCGGACCGCGCGACAGCATCGCGAGCAACCACCGCGGCCACGCCCACTGCCTGGCGCGCGGCGCCGACCCCGCCCGCACCCTCGCGGAGATCCTGGGCCGCGCCGACGGGTACTGCGGGGGCAAGGGCGGCTCGATGCACATCGCCGTGCGCGAGCTCGGCATCCTCGGCACCAACGGCATCGTCGGTGCGGGCATCGGCCTCGCGACCGGCGCGGCGCTCGCCGCGAAGCTGGCGGGCTCCGACGAGGTGGCGGTCGCCTACTTCGGCGACGGCGCGTCCAACCAGGGCGTACTCGCCGAGAGTCTGAACCTCGCGGCCGTCTGGGCCCTGCCCACCGTCTTCGTCTGCGAGAACAACCACTACGCGCAGTCCGCGGCCATCGAGCGCATGGTCGCCCAGCTCCGCATCAGCGAGCGGGGCACCGCCTACGGCGTGCCCTCCGTGGACGTGGACGGCATGGACCTGGTCGCCGTGCACGAGGCCGCGACGGCGGCGGTAGAGCGCGCCCGTGCGGGCGGGGGCCCGACCCTGATCGTGGCGGACACCTACCGCTACCTCGGGCACATGGCCGACGACACCCAGATCTACCGCGAGCCCGCGGAAGTGGACACCTGGCGCGAGCGCGACCCGGTGGCCGCGCTCGCCCGGCGGCTGATCGCGGCCCGCCACCTGACCGACGAGGCGCTCGGGCGGCTGGAGCGCGACGCCCTGCGCGCCGTGGACGAGGCCGAGGCGTTCGCGCTCGCGTCCCCGCACCCGGCGGCGGAGAGCGCCTTCCGGGACGTATACGCCACCGACGGCAGCGCCGTCACGGAGGGACGGGCACGATGACCGACACCGCACCGGCACACGCCGGATCCACCGCACACACCGCACCCGCCGCACCCCGCGAAGGCGGTACGGCACCGGGCGCCACCCGTACGCTGAGCACCTGGCGCGCCCTCAACTCGGCGCTCCACCAGGCGATGGCGGCCGACGAGCGGGTCTTCGTCATGGGCGAGGACCTGACGCGCTGGGGCACCGGCGGCGGCATCTACGGCGTCACGCGCAAACTCGCGGAGACCTTCGGCACCGAGCGGGTGCGCGACACCCCCATCAGCGAGGAGGCCCTCGTCTCCGCCGCGGTCGCCGCCGCCATGCGTGGGGCGCGTCCCGTACTGGAGGTCATGTACTCCGACTTCACCCTGCTGGGCATGGACGGCATCGTCAACCAGGCGGCGAAGGCGCGGTACATGTTCGGCGGGCAGTACGAAGTCCCGCTGGTGCTGCGCACCAACCAGGGCTCGGGCATCGGCAAGGCGGCCCAGCACTCCCAGTCGCTCGAAGTCCTCTTCGCGCACGTGCCCGGCCTCGAAGTGGTCGTCCCCGGCAGCGCGGGCGACGCGTACGGCCTGCTGCTCTCGGCGATCGAGAGCCCCAACCCGACGGTCTTCCTCGAACACAAGGCCCTCTACAACGACCGCGGCCCGGTCGGCGAAGGGCCGATCCCGCTGGGACTCGCGGACGTCGTACGCCCGGGGTCCGACGTCACGGTGGTGGCCACCCAGCTGATGCGCAGGCGCGCGCTCGAAGCCGCGGACGTCCTGGCGGCCGAGGGGATCAGTGTGGAGGTGGTGGATCCGCGCACGCTGTACCCGCTGGACATCGACACCGTCACCGCGTCAGCGGCCCGCACCGGCCGCCTGCTCGTGGCCCATGAGGCTCCCGAACTCTTCGGCTTCGGAGCCGAGTTGGCAGCCCAGGTGGGCCGGCGGCTGTGGCACACCCTGCGGGCGGCGCCGCGCAGGCTCGGCGGCGCGCGGACACCCGTGCCCTACGCGGAAGGACTTGAGGCGGCCGTCGTGCCCGACACCGGGCTCCTGGTGCGCGAGATCCGGGAGCTGGTCGCGGCGGACTGAGCGCTCCCCCGGCCGGGCACAACCGGCCCCCCTCGCCCGGAGCAGCACACTGAGGCTCCGCACGACGCGCTGCCGGCGGTCTCCGCCCTGTCCATGCCCTGACACGGGAGGCCGCCGGCAGCGCCCCTGCCGTATCCGGCATCCGCTGCCGCATCCGCCGTGTCCGCGGCCGCCCGCGGCCCGCCGCCCGCGGACACGGCGGCGGCGTGCCGGCAGCCGGACCGGTACAGCCGCGGGCGTCCCGCGGTCCGCCGCTCAGGCGGTCTCGGTGAGCGGCCGGTCGACCCAGGACATCAGCCCGCGCAGCCGCTCGCCCACCGACTCGATCCCGTGCCCCTTGCCCTCGGCGCGCAGCCGCAGGAAGTCGGGGCGGCCGTTCTCGTCCTCGGCGATCCACTCCCTGGCGAAGGTGCCGTCCTGGATCTCCGTGAGGATCTTCCGCATCTCCGCGCGCGTGGCGTCGCCGACGATGCGGGGGCCGCGCGTGAGGTCGCCGTACTCGGCCGTGTCGCTGCACGAGTAGCGCTGGCGGGCGATGCCGCCCTCGTAGATGAGGTCCACGATCAGCTTCAGCTCGTGCAGCACCTCGAAGTACGCGATCTCCGGCTGGTAGCCCGCCGAGACCAGGGTGTCGAACCCGGCCTGGATCAGGGCCGACGTGCCGCCGCAGAGCACCGCCTGCTCGCCGAAGAGGTCGGTCTCGGTCTCCTCGGCGAAGGTGGTCTCCAGCACGCCCGCGCGGGCGCCGCCGATCGCCGCGGCGTAGGACAGGCCGAGGGCCAGGGCGCCGCCGGAGGCGTCCGCCTCCACCGCCACCAGGCACGGCACGCCGTTGCCCTCGGTGAACTGGCGGCGCACCAGGTGCCCGGGGCCCTTGGGCGCGACGAGGAGCACGTCCACGCCCTCGGGCGGGGTGATGTAGCCGTAGCGGACGTTGAAGCCGTGGCTGAACAACAGGGCGTCGCCCGGCTGGAGATGCGGCTCGATGTCGTCCCTGTACAGGGTGCGCTGCACCGTGTCGGGCGCCTGGACGGAGACGAGGTCCGCCTCGGCGACGGCCGCAGCCGGTGTCAGGACGCGCAGCCCCGCCTCCTCGGCCTTGGCGCGGGACGCGGAGCCCTCGGGCAGGCCCACGCGCACGTCGACGCCGGAGTCGCGCAGGCTGAGGGCGTGCGCGTGCCCCTGGCTCCCGTAGCCGATGACGGCGACCTTGCGCCCCTGGACGATACGGAGGTCGGTGTCGGCCTCGTAGTAGATGGTGGCTGCCATGTGCTCCCGGATTCCTTCCTCGGCGGTGTGGTACGCAGCGAACGGTGCGACCACCGATAGCCTAATGCATCCTGGATCCAGGATGTAGCCATGGTGACCGCACCGGGTCGCACCGCCGGGAGGGGCTCTCACCCCAACGGAAGGGGCACTTCACCCCAGGTGGGAGCCACCGTTCACGTCGATCGTCGCGCCCGTCAGATAGGAGGCGGCCGACGACCACAGGAACAGCACGGAGGCCGCGATGTCCGCCGGGGTCGCGAGCCGGTCCAGCAGGGTCTTCGCGCTCAGCCGCTCGATCACGGCGGGGTCGTCCCCCACCATGCCCGTGGTGGTGGCCCCCGGCGCCACGCAGTTGACCCGGACGCCCCGCCCGGCGAGCTCCCGCGCCGCGCCCCTGGCCAGGCCGATCACGCCCGCCTTCGACGCACCGTAGACCGAACCACCCACATAGCCGCCTCCGGTGTACGCCGCGACCGAGGCACACAGCACGACCGAGGCGTCGGAGGCGAGTGAACCGACCGCGGCCTTCAGGGTGTTGACCGAGCCCATCAGATTGATCAGCAGACATCGCTGGGCGGCCTCCGCGGACACGTCGAGCAGGCTGCCCGGCAGTGTGACGCCCGCCGACACGAACACACTCCCCACGGGACCGTCCTCGGCCGCGGTGGTGAAGCACTTCTCCAGGCCCCCTGGATCGAGCACGTCGCCCCTGAGGTAGCGGACCCGCCCCCCGAGTGCGGCGAGTCCTGCGGACGGCCGTTCCGGCAGGTCGACCACGGTGACGGACGCGCCGGTGCCGGCGGCCCTGCGGACCACTTCGAGACCGATCCCGCTGTTCCCGCCCACGACGACGGCGGGCCGCGACGCCAGGTCGGGCGGGTTCTGTGGTGTGCTGCTCATGCATGGCTCCCGGATCTCGGCTGGCTCGGCGCTCGACCGCGCCGGCCCTGCGCACCGGCGGCGCGGGCGGGCGCCGCGCGCCGACAGGCGGTGTGTTCCCGGAGTATGTCCGGGCACCGGGCGCCGGGTGATCCCCCGGAGGCGGGAAAGAGCCGGGAGGCCTTTCCTACGGGGAGAGGAAAGAGCAGGTCATGCCCGGTCCGTCCGGGGTGTGGCGATCCGGGCGCGGCGCAGCGCGAGATGGAGTGCGAGCCGGTCCCCGCCGTCGTCCAGATCGAGCCCGGTGATCTCCGCGATGCGGTCGAGCCGGTAGTAGAGGGTGGTGCGGTGGATGTGCAGGGCCTCGGCGGTCCGCGGCCGCGACCCCGCGTGGTCGAGGAAGGACTCCAGCGTCTCGGCGAGCCGGCCGCCGCCGTCGCGTTCGGCCAGCGCGCGCAGGGCCGGATGCGGCGGCTCCCACGCGGCGGCGTCCTCCGGCAGTTGCAGGAGCGTGCCGTAGGGGCCGAGCTCCGACCAGACCGCCGCGGGGCCGAAGCCGGGCACGCGGCGCGCCGCCTCGGCGGCGACCAGGGCCTGGCGGTGGGCGCGCCACGCCTCGCCGAGCCCGGCCGCGTCGTCGCCGATCCCGGCCGAGGCCCGGCCGCCGCCGCACAGTTCGTCCACGGCGCGGACGAGCGCGGCCGCCCGTTTACGCAGCGCGGCGGCAAAGACCCCCGGGCCCGTCTCCACCAGGCAGGCGCCCGCGGCGGACACGCGGGACAGGCAGGCCCCGCCGCCGCGGTGCCCCACGTGCTGGAGCGCCGTGCGCAGCGCGTCCTCCGCGTCGACCGCGCCCCCGCCGCCCGCGGGGGCGGCCACCTCGACGACCGTCACCGCCGTGGGCGCCTCCGCGGGCGGCCGGCCCGCGGCGGCCGCGAGCACGGCGAGCGCTTCCTGCCTGCGGGCCCGCTGCCCGCAGAGGAGGTCGCCGACGGCCCGCTCGGTCACGGCCCGGTCCCCGTCGGCTGCGAGCCGCTCCGCATACAGGTGGACGGCGACGTCGTCCGCGGTGCGGCCGATCAGCGCGCGCTCGGCGCCGGTCAGCGAGTGGTCCGCGTCGATGACGAGCAGCAGCCCGAGGAAGCACCCGTGCAGCCTGACGGGCGCGGCGAGCCGCGCGGCCATGCCGAGCCCCGGGTCCGCAGGCACCGGCGCGGGGGCGGTCCACCGCCGTACGCCCTGCGCGAGCAGGTGCCGGGTCGCCGCGAAACCGGAGTCGCGCTGGAGGACGCTGCGGATCCGCTGCTCGTCCTCGTCGCCGAAGTGCCTGCTCGTGCACAGCGGCCTGAGGTCCGGGTCGTCGACGACGACCGCGCGCCCGAGCCGGTCGGCGAGCCCGTCGACCAGCCGCTGCACCACACCGGCCATCCCGCCCCACCGCCTCCTCTTCGGTCCCCGTCCTGACAGCGGCATTCTCCTCCCGGCCGGTGGATCCGCGGCAGGCCGGGGGCGGCGGCCACTGCGTGTGACGGTCCCGGCGGATCGTGCGACCGGCGCACGCGCCGCCCCGCCGCGCGGCGAGGAGATCCCGTGGGGTTGTTGTGCGGGAGGCGGAACGGCCCGGCGCGGCGCCGCGGTGTGCCGGGATCCGGTCGGCCGCCGCCGTGTGCGCCCCGGTGTGCGGCGCGGCCGGTCGGACTGGCGACGAGCCGCGCTTTCGCGCTCGTCCTGCGGGCTCAGGTCCGGCCGCTCGATGGGCCGACCGGCTTGATACGTTCGTCGGGTTGTCGTGACCACGGTGACATCGCACCGGCGCGTGCGCCGCCTGACGGGTCCCCAAGAAGCGCGTGATCGAGGTAGGTTCCTTGCGAAAGTCTGCACACAAGAAGAAGTCCCGCACCATCCTGGCGGGCACGGTGGCGGGAGCCGCGGTCGTCGCGGGCTGCCTGGTGGCCCTGCCGTCCGCGCAGGCCGCCCTGACCGGCGACCCCGGCACACAGGGAAGACAGGCGGACTTCGCCGACGCGGCCGAGGAGTTCCACGTACCGCTCGACGTGCTGCTCGGCGTCTCCTACCAGGAGTCGCTGTGGGACGCGCACGGCGGCCGGTACAACACCTCGGGCGGCTACGGCCCGATGAACCTGACGGACGTCACCTCCTCGATGGTCTCGGGCGGCGCCGCCGGCGCGGCGGGGCGCGGCGACCTCGCCTCGCTCACTTCGAGCCCCTCGCTGCACACCCTGAAGGCGGCGGCCGGGCTCACGGGCGCCTCCGCGAAGGAGCTGCGCACGGACGACCGCGAGAACATCCGCGGCGGCGCGGCCCTCCTCGCCTCGTACGAGAAGAAGTTGACCGGCCACACCCCGGACGACCCCGCGGCCTGGTACGGGGCGGTCGCGCGCTACAGCCAGTCCCCCGACGAGAAGTCCGCGGGCCTGTTCGCCGACCGCGTCTTCGCCTCGGTCAAGGCGGGCGCCGGCCGCACGACGCAGGACGGGCAGCGCGTCAAGCTCACGGCCGCCCCCTCGGTGCGCCCCTCGACCGGCCAGCTCGCCGAGTTGAAGCTGAAGGCCGGCACGCCCGCCGCCGACACCGAGTGCCCCGCCACGGTGGACTGCACCTTCCTGCCGGCCGCCGCGTCCAACGGCCAGGTCGCCGACCGGCCCGCCGACGGTGTCGACATCAAGTACATCGTCATCCACGACACCGAGTCGTCCTACCAGGCGGCGATCGACACGTTCCAGAAGAACGGCAGCGCCGACTCGGCCCACTACGTGATGCGCGCCTCCGACGGTGCCGTCACCCAGATGACGGCCGACAAGGACGTCGCGTACCACGCGGGCAACTACTGGTTCAATCTGCACTCGGTGGGCATCGAGCACGAGGGCTTCGCGGCCCAGGGCGCGAGCTGGTACCCGCAGACGCAGTACCGGGCCACCGCGGAGCTGGTGAAGTACCTGGCAGCCGAGTACGGCATCCCGCTGGACCGCCAGCACATCATCGGCCACGACAACGTGCCGGGCCCTCAGGACAGTTACGTCGCGGGCATGCACTGGGACCCGGGCCCGTACTGGGACTGGTCGGCCTTCATGGGCATGGTCGGCACGCACACCGCCACCCGCACGGGACGCACGCCCGGGGTCGGTGAGGCCGTGACGATCGCACCGCCGTTCTCCGGCAACGAGCAGACCGTGCACGTGTGCCCGGACGACGACCCCAGCGGCACCACCACCGCGTGCGCCGACCGCTCCGAGCCCGCCAACTTCCTTCCCGTGCGCACCGCTCCGGACTCCGGCGCGCCCCTCTTCGCCGACCCGGCCGTGCACCCCGGCGCCGAGGGCAAGGGCACGGACGAGATCGACGACTGGGGAAGCACCGTCCAGGACGGGCAGCAGTTCGTGGTCGCCGGTGTCAGCGGCGACTGGACCGCGATCTGGTTCAGCGGCGCGAAGGTGTGGTTCTACAACCCGGGCGGCCGCAACACCGTGCCCGCTCCGGGCGCGACCGTCGTCACGCCCACCGGCGAGAGCGCCGCGCTGTACGGCTCCGGCTACCCGAAGCCGTCCGAGTACCCCTCGGGCCTCACGCCATCGACCCAGGAGCCGCTGAGCGTGTACTCCTTCCCCAGGGGCCAGGCGTACGTGGCGGCCCAGCCCCCGGTCAGCGCCGACGACTTCTTCGTCTCGGGCGACACGCACGTGACCGGCGCGGAGAAGTTCTACACCGTCCAGTACAACCACCGCGTCGCCCTGGTGGACAGCGCGGACGTCGCCTAGGCGGCGCTCCCCCTTCCCGGCGGCCGGGCCGGCCGCGCGCCGGTCCGGCTGTCAGGGACCCTCCGCCGCCCGCGGGACGGGCGCAGCCCCCGCGCCGGTGCCGCCGGGGGCCAGCAGGCGGCGGGTGGCCGGATGAACCGACTCGCGCAGCCGCGCGGGGTCGGTCTCCTCCACCACGCGGCCTTCCGCCATCACCAGGACCCGGTCGGCGACGTGCGGGACGAGGGCGAGGTCGTGCGTGACGAAGACGGTGGCCAGGCCGCGTTCGCGCCTGAGCGCGTCCAGCAGCCGCACCACACCGGCCTGGGCGGTCAGGTCCAGGTTGGTGGTGGGCTCGTCGCACAGCAGCACGGCCGGGTCGGCCGCGAGGGCCCGCGCGACGGCGACCCGCTGCAGCTGGCCGCCCGAGAGCTCGGCCGCGCGCCGGTCGGCGAGCCCGGCAGGCAGGCCCACCGACTCCAGCAGCTCGCCGACCCTGCGCCCGGTGCCGCGCCAGCTCCCCGAGGCGTAGCGCAGCGGCTCGGCGACGAGGCGCGCGACGGGCCAGCGCGGGTCGAGCGAGGAGAGCGCGTCCTGGAACAGCAGCTGGACCGGGGACGCGCCCGTGCGCCGCGGGCCCGCGCGCACCTCTCCGCCGTCGGGCGACTGGAGCCCGGCGAGACAGCGCAGCAGTGTGCTCTTTCCGCTGCCGCTCGCCCCCACCACCGCGAGGGCCTCCGCGGGCCCCAGGCTCACACCGACCGCGTCGAGCGCCGTGACCGCGGGCCCGCCGCGGCGGCGCGGCGGATGGCGCACGGTGACGTCGACGGCCGCCAGTACCGGCGCGTCCTGCCGGGACGGGGTGCGCGGCGCGGGCGTGCGCGGGCGCGCCGACCGCGCGGGGCGGTCGGCGAGCAACTGCCGGGTGAAGGGGTCGCGCGGCCCGGCCAGCACCTCGCGCACGGGCCCGGTCTCGGCCGTACGGCCGTCCCTGAGGACGGTGACGCGGTCGGCCCAGCGCTCCACGAGCCCGATGTCGTGGGTGATCAGCAGGATCGGCCGCCGCTCCGTATCCGCGCGTTCGCGCATGCGCCCGAGTACCGCGTCCCGCACCTCGGGGTCGAGCCCCGTGGTGACCTCGTCGGGCACGGAGACCCAGGGGCGGCACAGCTCGGCCAGCGCGAGCAGCGCGCGCTGCTGCTGGCCGCCGGAGAGCTGGTGGGGGTAGGCCCGCAGGATCCCGCGCTCCGCCGCCGCGTCCGTGCCGTCGCTCAGCCCCGCCCAGCGCAGCGCCGCGACGGCGGCCTGCTGCCAGGCCCCGCCCCGGCCGTGGGCCCGTGCCACCGCCCTGGCCTGTGCGGCGATCCTGCGCCCGGGGTGGAGCGCGGACCCCGCCTGCTGCGGCACGTAGGAGATCGCGCGGCCCCTGACCCGGTGGGCGGGCGCGGCCGGGTCGCCGACCAGGACGAGGCTGCCGCCTTCGGGTCCTGTCGCGCTCGCGAAGCCGCCCGCGGCAGCTCCCGGCGGCAGCAGCCGGGCCAGGGCGCGCGCGGTGAGGGACTTTCCGCTGCCGCTCGGGCCCACCAGGGCGTGGATCTCCCCGGCGGCGACGTCGAGGGAGACCCCTCGCACCGGCCTGCTCCCGTCGGGCAGTGTGACCGTCAGCTCCCGCACTTCGAGCCGGGCGGGGCTCGTCCCGCTCATCGCGGCTCTCCCTTCCCGCTTTCGCCGCCGCGCCGTGCGGCGCTGTCGCGGACACCGATCACGAGGCTGACGGCGGCCACCGTCAGCACGATGCCCGCGGCCGGCGGGACCACGAGCCACCAGTCGCCGCCGAGCAGGTCGTCCTGGCTGCTCGTCAGCATGTTGCCCCAGGTGGCCTGGGAGCTCGGCACGCCCAGCCCGAGGAAGCTGAGGGTCGACTCCGTCAGGATCGCGCCCGCCACCTCGAACATGCTGACCGAGAGCACGGCGGGCGCGACCGCCGGCAGCAGGTGGTGGACGAACGTGTCCCTGCGCCGCGCCCCCAGCTGCCTCGCCACCCGTACATACGGCTCGACCCGTACGACGGAGGTGCGGGCGCGCGCCATCCGGGCGACGGGCATCCAGCCCGTGAGCCCGATCGCGAGGACCACGCCCGCGGTTCCCGGCCTGACGACCGCCTGGAAGCCGAGGACGACGACGAGCAGCGGCAGCGCGAGCAGGGCGTCCACGACGGCGGACACGGCGTGGCTCGCGGGGCCCCGCAAAAACGCCCAGGTGACGCCGATGACGGTGCCCACCACGGTGACGATCACCGCGGCGGCGAAGCCGACAAGCAGCGAGACCCGTCCCCCGTACAGGACGCGGGCCAGTTCGTCGCGGCCGAGGTGGTCGGTGCCGAGGAGGTGGTGGGGGCTGCCGGGCGGCAGCAGCGCGGGCGCGATGCGGGTGGCGCGCGGCGAGTACGGGGTGAGCAGGGGCGCGAGGACCGCGAGACAGACGACGAGCGCGAGCAGCGCGGCACCCGCCCACAGGGAGGCGCGGGCGCCGCGGCGGCCGCGCGGCGCGTCCCGCCGCCCGCCCGCCGGCTCAGGGGAGCTTCCGGGGCGGCCCGGCGGTGCTCCGCGCCTTCGCCCGAGCCGCGTCGGCTCACCGGCCGTGGACAAGGCGGGCACCTCCCTTCCCCGAGGTGCGCGGGGCGCGGCGCGCGGCGGTGCGCTCCGGCCTGCTCTGCGGCGCCAGCCAGGCGACGGCCACGTCGGCGAGGAGGTTGACGGCGAGGACGACGGCGCCGGACAGCAGGACGACGCCGCACAGGGTGGGGGCGTCGTATCCCTGGGCCGCCTCCAGGGTGAGCCTGCCCATGCCGGGCCAGCCGAAGATGATCTCGACGACGTACGAGCCCCCGACGAGGGCGCCGCACGTGCTGCCGACGCGGGCGACGAAGGGCACGAGCCCGACCCGCAGGACGTGCTGCCGCACGACCGTGCGCTCGCCGAGCCCCAGGGCACGCGCGGTCAGCACGTGCTGGTCGGCGCGGGCCTGGAGCATGCCGTTCTCGATGAGCCTGGTGAAGATGCCCAGGTGGTGCGAGCAGGCCAGGGTGAGCGTGGGCAGCACCAGGTGGCGGGCCACCTCGGGCACGGTGGGGTCGCTCCCCGGGGACGCCACTCCCCCGGACGGCAGCCATCCGAGCGTCAGGGCGAGCAGCCACACACCGAGCAGCGCGACGACGAACGCGGGGGCTGCGCCGAGGAGCAGCGTGACGCCGTGGACGAGGGCCGGCCAGAGCCGTCCCGCCCGCCCCCGCGCCGTGCCGAGCGACACCCCGAGGAGCAGCGCGAGCACGGTCGTCACCAGCAGGGCCGCGCCGACCAGCAGCAGCGTCCACGGCAGCGCGTCGGCCAGCTCGGTGCGTACGGGCGTCCCGGTGGCCGTGGAGAAGCCGAGGTCGCCGTGGCACACCCGGGAGAGCCAGCTCGCGTACCGCAGCGGCAGCGGCTGGTCGAGGCCGAGGTTGTGCCGTGCCTGTGCGAGCTGCTCCGGCGTGGGCGACAGCACGGAGCGCGCCGCGAGCTGCGCGGAGGCGGCGTCTCCCGGCGCTGCCTCCAGCAGCCCGAAGCAGAGCAGGGAAAGCACGAACAGCAGGGGCACCAGGTGCAGCAGCCGGATACCGGCGTATCTGATCACGGACGCACCGGCCCCGGGTGAGGCGGAGTGGTCACTTGCCGTTCCACGTCCAGTCCTGGGCGTTCTCGAAGAGTCCGGCGCCGTGGTGGCCGAGGAGCTTGTGCTGGACGCCCTTGAGGCCCGAGGGCATGGCGTAGACGGTGTCGAGGTTGACCAGCCAGGTCTCCGGCGGGTCGGCGCGGAACCGGCTCTGCAGGTCGTCGTAGGCGCGGCGGCGCGTGTCCTGGTCGGTCGAGGCGCGGCCCGCGTCGAGGTCCTTGTCGACCGCGGGGTCGCAGTAGGCGCCGTGGTTGGCGGTGCCGGCCTTGCCGCAGTGGAAGGGCGCGAAGACGGCCGGGTCCGGGTCGTACTGGGCGGCTGCGCCGGTCTGGAAGACCTGCTGCTCCTCCCAGTGGCTCACCACGTATCCGAAGTCCCGTGCCTCGGTGGTGGCCTTGAAGCCCGCCTCGGCGAACTGGTCCACGAGTATCTCGTTGATGTCGGCCCTGACGGGGTCGTCGGTGAAGGTGCCGAGCGTGAAGGCCGCCGGCTTGCCGTCCTTCGTCCAGGTGCCGTGCTGCTTCGTCCAACCGGCCGCCGTCATCAGCCGGTCGACCTCGGCGGGGTCGGCGTGCGGGGAGGCGGGCAGCTGCTTGTCGGCGAAGGGGCTGCGGTCGAGCGGTCCGTGGGCGGGGGCGCCGTAGCCGTGCAGGACGCTGTCGACGAGGGCGTCGCGGTCCACGGCGGCGTCGAGCGCCTGCCGGACGCGGGCGTCCTTCAGCAGGGGCATGCGCAGGTTGTAGACGAGCGAGCGGAAGTCCGCGTTCTGCTCGCGCAGCACGGTGTGTCCCGGCATCTTCCGGGCCGTGGCGACGTCGTCGGGTTCGAGGAACGCGCCGTCGAGCTCGCCGTTGCGCAGCTGCACCAGCCGCTGGGAGGCGTCGGGGACGAAGCGCACCACGATGCGGCCGATGTGCGGGGCGTGGTCCCCGTACCAGTGCGTGCTCGCCCTGAGGGTCACCGAGTCCCCCTTGCGGCGCGCCGTGATCTCGTACGGGCCCTCGCCCACCGGCTTGTCGTTGAAGGCGGCGTCGCGTGCGATGTCCTTGCCTGCGAGCAGGTGGCGCGGTACGACGCCGAGGCTGAGCGCGTCGAGCATCCCCGCGTAGGGCCGGCTGAGGTGGACCACGACCGTGGTGTCGTCGGGCGTGGCCACCGACCGGACAGCGGCGAACTGCGGGGCGGACGGCGAGTTGACCGCGGGGTCGCGCACCTTGTCGAGGGTGAAGGCGACGTCCGCGGCCGTGAGGGGCTCGCCGTCCTGCCAGCGGAGGTTCTTGCGCAGATGGAAGGTGTAGTCCAGCTGGTCCTTCGAGATGCTCCAGGAGGACGCGAGCGCGGGCACGACCTTGTTGCCGTCGCCGTGGCCGACGAGCCCCTTGAAGACCATCTCGGTGACGGAGTCGGTCTGGCTCTGCAGGAGCGGGTTGAGCGAGGACGGCTCCATCGGGTCGCCGTAGACGAAGCGGTCGTGGGACGCGCTCCCCCCGCCCCCTCCGCCACCGCCGCAGCCGCTCACCAGCAGCGCCGTCACCGCGCACACGGCGGCCATCCCCGTGCCGACCCTTCTCACACCCATGCACATAGCCCTTACTTGCGACCTATTTGCAGTTACAAGGAGATGCCTATCATGTCCCGGCCCGGGGGCGTAAGGGGGTGGGTCACCATACGCGCAGGTCAAACCCGCGGCACAGCGCCACGACTTCGAGCAGAACGGGCGACTTCCGGCCACGGACGCGGCTCCGACGGGCCCACCGGGCGGCGGTCCTGGCGGCCTCGGCCCGCCGAGGCAGTCGGCCGGATGCCCGCGTCCACGGCGGCCGTTGGACACCATGGCCGCATCGCTCCGGCGCGGTCACGCCCTCATCGCGAGCGGCCCGTGCGGCGACAGCGCCTCCGGCTTCGCCGGGACAGGCGCGCGGCCGACGCCGGCCTCAGCCAAAACCGGCCGGCACGTCCTGCCCCCCCCCGCCGGTCCTGCGGGCCCCGGCACACGGGTCCCGCCGACTCCGTGTGGCGCCACGTCTCCTCCGGCAGCGATCGCGTGGGCCATGCGGAGCGGGGCGCCCGTGGGCCGTGCTTCCGCCGGCCGATCCGTCGGGCGCTCCCGGGCCGCCGCAGGGGAAATCCTGCTCGGTCTGTGCACGACAGCGTGGTTTGTGCCAACGAATTTGTATCGATGGCGCGTTCCACGCAAGAATCGGGGCAGACAATTGCGCGAAACGCGCAGCGCTGGCTATCGTGACAGCCCGGTGGCCCTCCCCGCCATCGCGCGCTGCGGACCTGCTGACAGGAGGCACACGGTGACCGGAGCCCGGGCCTGGGCCTGGGTGATCGCCGACGACGTCACAGGCGCCGACACGGCCGTCCTCACGGGCGGCGCCACCGCGAGGGCCGTGCTGACCGTCGCGCGCACCACGTCGCTGCGGCTGCCCGGCGAGGCGGAGCCCGGCGCGGTGCTGTCCGTCACCGACGACGGCACCGCCCGGCAGATCGCCACCAAGTCCGGCAGCTTCGGCGACGCCCGCACCCTGGTGCGGCTCGCCCTCCCCGCGGCGGCGCCCCCGCACGGCGGCGCCCCCGCACCCCCGCGCACCGCGCCGCGGGACACCGGCCCGGCCGGCCCCGGGACGCATGCGACAGACGCGAGAGGAACGGCATGAGCGACGAGCCGATCATCGGCATCACCATGGGCGACGGCGCGGGCATCGGCCCCGAGGTCATCGTCAAGGCCCTGCACGCGCCCGAGACGAAGGGCCTGTGCCGCACGGTCGTCATCGGCGACAGGGCGCGACTCGAACAGGCGGTGGAGATCTGCGGCCTCGACACCGTGGTGCGCGCCGTCGACGACCCCGCGCAGGCGTCCGCCGACGGCTCGGCCCTCGATGTCGTGGACCTCGGCCTGCTCCCGGCGGGGCTGCCCTTCGGCGCGCTCTCTCCGGCCGCGGGCGAGGGCGCGTACCAGTACGTCGTACGGGCGGCGCAGTACGCCATGGCGGGCCGGATACAGGCGATCTGCACCGCGCCCCTCAACAAGGAGGCCCTGCACCTGGCGGGCCATGCCTACCCGGGCCACACCGAGCTGCTCGCGCACCTGACCGGGGTCGACGAGGTCTCCATGATGCTGACGAGCGACCGGCTGAAGGTCATCCACGTCACCACCCACATCGGGCTGCGCGACGCCATCGACAGGATCGAGCCGGGGCTGGTCCGCCGCACCATCGAGCGTGGCCACCGCACGCTGCGGGAGTCCGGCGTCGCCGAGCCCGTCATCGCGGTGTGCGGCATCAACCCGCACGCGGGCGAGAACGGCCTCTTCGGCCACGGAGAAGAGGAGGAGAAGGTGGCCCCAGCCATCGAGGAGGCCCGCGCCGCCGGGATCGACGCCCACGGGCCGCTCCCCGCCGATACGGTGTTCTTCCGGGCTGGCAGGGGGGACTTCGACCTCGTGGTCGCGATGTACCACGACCAGGGCCACGCCCCGGTGAAGGTGCTCGGCCTCGACGCGGGGGTGAACATCACGGTCGGCCTGCCGGTGATCAGGACGTCGGTCGACCACGGCACCGCGTTCGACATCGCGGGCACCGGCGCGGCGGACGAGGCCAGCATGATCGAGGCGCTCCGCCAGGCCGTGGCGCTCGCGCCGCGCGCGCCGTCGTCCGGCACGACAGGCCGCTGACAGGGCGGACGGACAGGCCGTACGAAGGGAACGACATGAACAGCGCCGACCGGCGCAGGCGCATTCTCGCGCTGCTCTCGGCCGAGGGCGAGGTCAGCGTCGAGGCGCTGGCGGGCAGGCTCGACGTCACCGCGTCCACGATCAGGCGCGACCTCACGCGCCTCACCGCGGACGGGGCGGTGACCCGCACCTACGGCGGCGCCGTGGTCCCGCTCGGCGCCCCCGTGGAGTCCCCCCTGCACCAGCGGGCCCGGGAGTCCCGGGCGCAGAAGGACGCCATCGGGCGCTGGGCCGCGGCACAGGTGCGCGAAGGCGAGACGGTGATGCTCGACGCCGGTACGACGGTCGCCAGGGCGGCCCGCCACCTGCGCCGCCGCACCGGGCTCACGGTGATCACCAACGGGCTCACGGCCCTCGCCGAACTGGCGGACGCCGACGCCGTGGACGTGATCGGTCTCGGCGGGTCACTGCGCCACATCAGCCACGGCTTCGTCGGCTCCGTCACCGACATGAACCTCCAGCGCTTCTCCGCCCACCGGGTCTTCCTCGGCGCCGACGGGCTCACCGCCGACCGCGGCATCTGCGAGGCGAGCCCCGTGCAGACCAGGACCAAGGAGGTCATGGCCGCCCGGGGCGACGCCGTCTACGTACTCGCCGACAGCACGAAGATCGGCCGCTCCCCCTTCACCGCCTGGGCACCGCTGCAACGCCCGTGGACCCTGGTGACCGACGCGTCGGCCACCGAGGAGCAGCTCGCCCCCTTCCGCGAAGCGGGCAACGTCGAGATCGTCACCCTTCCCACCGACGAGCAGACGTCCCCGCCCCGCACCTCGCGCACAGCGCCCCGCCGTTGACGTAGGAGCCGCCGTCGGAGAGCGGGCAGACGGCGGTCGGCGGCGGGGGCTGGCGGTGAGCGCTCTCCCCTGTACTGTGGGGCTCCATGAGCAGAGAGCCGGGTGGCTCGTCCGGGGGGCCCACGCTCGAAGACGTCGCGCGGGCGGCGGGGGTGTCCCGGGCGACGGTCTCGCGGGTCGTCAACGGGATACGCAACGTCGACCCGGCGATCCAGCAGAGCGTGCGGCAGGCCGTCGCGGCGACGGGATACGCGCCCAACCGCGCGGCGCGCTCGCTGGTGACGCGCCGCGCCGAGATCATCGCGCTCATCGTCTCCGGGGCGGGCGACGACTCGGAGACCGAGCAGAACGCCTTCGCCTCGCGGGTGTTCGCCGATCCCTTCTTCGGTCGCGTGGTGAGCGGTGTCATCGCGTACCTGAGGCCACGCTCGATGCATCCGGTGCTGATGTTCGCGGAGACGGCCGACGCCCGCGAGCAGGCGGTCGGGTTCCTGCGGCAGGGGAGCGCGGACGGCGCGCTGATCGTCTCCACACACGCGCAGGACCCGCTGCCCGCGCTGATGACCGCGGCCGGGCTGCCCGCGGTGCTGTTCGCCCGTCCCCCGGACGACGTGCCGATCAGTTACGTGGACCTCGCCCACTACGACGGTGCGCGGCTCGCCGCCGGCCATCTGCTGGCCAGGGGGTGCCGGCGGCTCGTGACGATCGCGGGGCCGCAGGACGTCGCGTCGGGCCACGACCGGCTGGCCGGCTTCCGGGACGCCGTGGCCGGGCACGGCTCCCCCTGCCCGCCGGTGGCCGAGGCCGACTTCACCTTCCGCGGCGGTGCGCGGGCGATGACCGCCCTGCTCGCCGGACACCCGGATCTGGACGGCGTGTTCGCGGCCAACGACCTGATGGCTCAGGGCGCGTGCCAGGCCCTGCGCGACCACGGCAGGAGGGTGCCCGACGAGGTGGCCGTGGTGGGGTTCGACGACAGCACGGCCGCGGTGTCCTGCGATCCCCCGCTCACCACGGTGCGGCAGCCGGTCGAGGACATGGCGGCCGAGATGGCGCGGCTGCTCCAGGAGCGCATCGAGCACCAGGACCGGCCTGTCGCCTCGGTCGTCTTCACGCCCGAGCTCGTGGTGCGGGAGTCGGCCTGAGGGGCGAGGTGCGGCGGCGCCTCGCCCCTGCGCCGTCCGCGCACCGCCGCCCCCGGCGTCAGCTGTACACGCCGAACTCGTAGAGCGAGTAGCCGTATCCCGTGCCGCGTGCGGTGCCGTACACCCGCACGTACCGGCCGGTGCCGTCGACGTCGAGGTCGTCGACGTTCCCGTTGCCGTCCGTCACGGACTTCACCGTCGTCCAGCTCTGCCCGTCCTGCGACACCTGGATGTCGTAGGCCTTCGCGTAGGCGGCCTCCCAGGAGAGCTGGACGTGGTGGAACGAGGTCGGCGCCCCGAGGTCGACCTGGAGCCACTGCGGGTCGCTCCAGTCGCTCGACCAGCGGGTCGTCGCGTCGCCGTCGACGGCGTCGGCGGCCGTGCACGGGCAGCCGCCCGTCGGGTCGGTCTGGAAGGACGACGCGGTGGCCGGCTTGCCTCGTGCGACGTCGCTGCCGGCCGGCTTCGGCGCGACGACCTTCAGGGAACGGGCCCCGTAGCTGACGTTGCCGTGGCCGTCCGTGGCCTTCACGTAGACCTTGTAGACGCCCACCTTGTCCGGCGCCCTGACGGTGAGCGTGCCGTCCCCGTGGTCGGTGGCGTCCGCGGGCACGAGTGCGTTGTTCTGGTCGATGTAGTTGCTGCTGAACAGCACCTGGCGGGCGACGGGGTCGCCGTCCGGGTCGGTCGCCCTGGCGGTGACGGTGACCTCGCCCCCGGTCTCCACACCCTGGTCCGCCCCGCCGACCGTCATCTGCGTGATGCCGGGCGGGGTGTTGTCGTGCGAGGTGTCGCCGCCGTACGCCTTCTTCACGGCGTAGTACGACGGGCGCCTCAGCCCGTCGGGCAGGAGGTTGAACCACACGCCGCCGAGGTCGTCCTCCGTCCCGTAGTGGAACATCGTGGCTCCGAGCGCGACCCCGCGGTGCGCCGTGACGCAGTTCCACGCCTTGGTGTAGCCGTCGGCCTTCTGCTGGTCGGTCGGCTCGTCCGGCACACCGTTGGCGTCGTCCGCCACCTCCCATTCACCGGCGGGGCCCGTCTCGGTGACGATGTACGGTTTCGTGTACCCGCCCTGCTCCCAGGTGTTCCTGATGTCGCACACCCCGTCGTAGGAGTTCACGGCGTACAGGTCGAGGTCGGGGGCGTTCCTCCGGTAGTAGGGCCAGGCGCCGGTCCACGCGTCGGTGGAGGTCACCGGGTGGTCGGGGTCGACCTGGTGGATCTTCTTCGCGAGGTCGTTCACGAAGGTCGTGTACGCGTCGCGCTGGCTCTCCAACTCGGTCCCGCTGTAGCAGTTCTGGAGCCCCAGCACGGACTCGTTGCCGACGTCCCACATCAGTACGCCGGGGTTGTCCTTGTAGGTGTCGACCCACCGGGGGAACTCCGCGAGCATGTCGTTCTTGTACGCGGTGTCCTTCAGGTAGTCGACGCAGCCGCCCGAGCCCGGGCCGCCGCCCGGCTGGAGCCAGAAGCCGGCGATGACCTTGACGCCGTTGGCGGCCGCCGCGTCGAACAGCGGGGCGCTCGTCGCGTCAGTGCCCCAGGTGCGCACGGTGTTGACGCCCATCGAGGCGAGGTCCGGCATGTACCTGGCGGCGTCGGCGGTGGACGGGCCCCAGGTGAGGCCCTTGATCTGGTACGGGGAGCCGTCGACGGTCAACTGCCAGTTCCCTTGCGATCCCGTCACCTTGACCACGTCGCCCGCCGCGTGCGCGGCCGGGGCCCGCAGGCCGACCACGGCACCGGCCAGCAGGACAGCGGCTGCGAGCGGCGCGACGGCGCGCACGGCGGGCCCGGCGGACCGGGCAGGGGGTCGGTGCATCGCGTTCTCCTCGGCTGGAGGGCTGGTGGGGGGTGGGGAGTTGCCGGGCCCGGGCGCCGGCCGCCGCGCGCGGAGGCGCACGACCGGCCGGCGAGGCGCGCGCCTCTCGGCGCCGACCGCCTTACTGGAGCTCGTAGTTGTCGTCCAGAACGGCGCCCTTCTGGGGCTGCGACTCGTCGTAGCCGTGGGCGTCGCACTGAAGACCGCCGTTGACGCAGTGCGTGACCATGGCGCTGAGGGTGGCGTCGTCCCAGCCGTCGAAGAAGTCGTAGTGGAACGAGTACCCCCTGCCGCTGGAGAGCCTGACCTGCGACATGTCACCGTTGACCGGCCACGCCATCTTGAACTCGATCATCGGAAGCGCGACGGGATGGTCGGCGGGACACACGTTCTGGTTGGCGCCCGTGGCCACCGGGTAGGCCATGTGGCTCTTGTGGTCCGGGGTGTCCAGGTGGATGCCGTCCCAGCAACTCGGCGCCTGGAGCCGCAGGTTGAGCTGCGTGTCCTGACTGGTGGGGCAGGTCGCGGGGAAGTCGAAGTTCTTGTACGACGTCCCGCACTCCCAGCCCTCGACCGTGCCCTTCAGGTTCTTGAACTCGTCGAGCGTCTGCATCGGGTCACCGACGACGAAGCGCAGTCCCTTGGGGAACGGGCGCACACTGGTGTAGTCGGTGACACCGGACTTGTAGTAGATCGTCTGGGGTCCGATCGGCAGGATCTTCTGGTCCCCGTCGTACAGACTCGGCATCCAGTACGCGGACTTGTCGCCGGGCGCGAGGCAGGCGGTGCCCGCCGCGTCCAGCGAGGCGGTGGTGGTACCGGCGTCGGTGCCGGTGTTCCCCATGAACGTGTGATCGTGGGACTTCCCCGGCTGTCCGGGGAAGACGATCGGGTCGTCGGGCAGCGTGTGGTCGGGGGCGCACTTGGCCTGGAACTCGTGGAAGTACGCGTGCGGCGGGTCGTAGGTGGACGGCGTGACGCCCGTGACCGGCGGGTCGGCCATGATGTAGCCGTCGCCGTCCGGATCGTCGCCCGACGCGCGCGTGGAGACGGGCATCCGCATACCGGCGGCCCCGGCGTGCGCGGCGGGCATCGCGTGCGCCACGGGGGCGCCGTCCGCCGACGCGCTACCGGTCGTCGCGATGTCGGCCACACCGATCGCGGTCAGGCTCGTCGCCGTGAATAAGAGCAACACGGAGAAGACTCTGGACTTCCGTGCCATGGATGCCTCCTACTGCATGGTCCTGCGAGGGGGAACGGAGGGCCGGCCGCGGGCCCCGCCGGGACGGCGGCCGGTACGCGAGAGCGGGAGAGCGCTCTCCCATTCCGGAGTGTTCCGCCCGTGACAAGAGCCTGTCAAGAGACGCGCGGGCCGAGTGCGCGGCGGTGCAGGCAGGAGCCGCGCCGGATCCTGGGCGGTCTTCGCCGGCCGGCGGCGGGCGTCGTCAGCAGGCGGTGGACGCCGTCTTCTCGGCGAAGACCCAGCGGTTGTCGGCGAGCGCATCGTCCGGCTCGGGCAGCGGTCCGCGCCCGTAGCGGCGCGTGTGGTCGAAGGGGCTCTGGACCGAGCAGCGCCAGCCCCGGGCCGCGAGGTCGGATGCCGAGTCGGGGCGCGACCGGCCGTCGAAGAGGCGGAGCAGGTCCACTCCGAGCCGGTCGCGTGCCGCCGCGTACACCGGGCTTTCGCGCAGGGCCTCGACCTCGCGCACGGGCTTGATCTCGTAGCACAGCGCGCTTTTCGGCGCACTCAACTCGTCCACCGCTGCCAGGAGTTGCCGTTCTGCTTCACCGGGCAGATAGAGCAGCACCCCCTCCGCGAGCCAGCCGGTGGGTGCGGCGGGGTCGAGCCCCGCCGCCGGCAGCAGGGGCGCCCAGTCCTCGCGCAGGTCGGCGGGGACGGCCACCCGGCCGGCCGCGGGGACGGCCTGCGCGTCGGCCAGGACCCGCTCCTTGAAGGCGAGGACGTTGGGCCGGTCCACCTCCCACACGGTGGTGCCCTCCGGCCACCGCAGCCGGTAGGCCCTGGTGTCGAGACCCGCGCCGAGCAGCACGAACTGGCGGATCCCCGCGCCCGCCGCCTCGCCCAGCGCGTCGTCCAACGCCCTGGTGCGCAGCGCGAAGTAGCCGCCGAGCCTCCCCCACAGCGGGTCGGCGTCCCCGCCGGGCACCTGCTCGGGCCGCAGGGGCCAGCCGGCCGAAGCCCGGGCCGCCCGTACGAAGTGCTCGGCGTACGGGTCGTGCACCAGCGCGTCGGGGCGGTGCGACTCGATGGCGCGCGCGGCGGCGACCAGCAGGGCGGTGGCTCCCACTCCCGCCTCCACACCGGCGTCGCCCGCCCCGGGGACGGCGGCTTCGCCCGCCGGGACCACGGCGTGGGCGGGCGCAAGCGCGTACTGCTCCTCGTCGTTGCGCAGCACGCGGCAGCGGGGGTTCTCGTCCATGACGTACTCCTTCGCGAGGGGTGGAGTCGCGCGGGCGCCGCGGCCGCGGGCCGGGGCACACGGCCGCCGGGCGGCGGACACGCGAGACTTCTCCGTCCCGCACACGCACGGTACGGAGACGCGGCGGCCCGCGCCCAGGGCGGTTTCGGCCGCCCTGGGCCGTCTTGGCAAGCTCAACCGCACCCGGCGGTCCGGGCTGCCGACGCCGCTGTCCGCCGCACTCCGCCGAGGCGACCGCGCCTCATCCGCGCGTGACGCGGCGGAACCTGGCGGCGGCCAGGCCCATGAAGAGGGCCGTGATGGCGGCCGCGCAGGCCACCGCGTACGGCAGGGCGTGGACGACGGGCCAGGCGTGGCCGGGGTCGGTGCCGGGCGGTGGCGGGTTGCCGAAGAGGCCGCGGATCGCGGTCGCCGTGGCGGAGACCGGGTTCCACTCGGCGACCGTCCGCAGCGGGCCCGGCATGGTGGCGGTGGAGACGAAGGCCGAGGACACGAAGGTGACGGGGAACAGCCAGACGAGGCCGGCGCTCTGCGCGACCTCGACGCTCCTGGCGGCCAGGCCGATCGTCGCACCCACCCAGGACATGGCGAAGGCGAACAGCAGGACGACGAGGTAGGCGAGGACCGCCTCGGGCAGCGACCCGGCGGTGCGCCAGCCGACGAGGAGCCCGCACAGCGATGTGACGGTCAGCGTCACCGCGCTCATCAGGAGGTCGGAGAGGGTACGGCCGAGGAGGACCGCGGTCCTCGGCATGGGCAGGCTGCGGAAGCGGTCCACGATGCCCTTGTCGAGGTCGGCGGCGAGGCCGAGCGCGGTGAACGCGGCGTTGAAGGTGACCGCCTGGGCGAAGATGCCACCCATCAGGAACGTGCGGTAGCCGGCGCCGCCGAGGCTGCCGCCGAACACGTAGGCGAGGAGCAGGACGAACATGACCGGCTGGACGAGCGCGGCGATCACGGACCCGGGGGTGCGGCGCAGGTTCAGGAGGTTGCGCCCGGCGAGGATGCCCGCGTCCCTGAGGGTCCGCGCGGGGCCGCTCACGCCGCCCCCCTGCGGTGCGACACGGGGCCCCTGCGGCCCGGCTCCGCGCGCCGCGCCCGGTCGCCGCCGGTGAGCGCGAGGAACACGTCGTCCAGGGTGGGCGGCGCGAGCGACACCTCCTCGACGGCCACGTCCGCGAGGCGGAGCAGCGCCAGCGCGTGCTCCAGGGCCCGGACGCCGTCGTCGGTGGCGACGGTGCAGCGGCCGGTGCGCGGGTCGAAGTCGGGGGTGTGCGGGCCGAGGCCCGCGAGGATGCCGAGGGCGCGGGCGCGCGAGCCGGGGTCCGGCAGGGTGAGGGCGAGCCGCTCCCCGCCGACGCGCGCCTTGAGGGCGCCGGCGGAGCCGCGGGCGATGACGCGGCCGCGGTCGATCACCGCGATGGAGTCGGCGAGTTGGTCGGCTTCCTCCAGGTACTGGGTGGTCAGCAGGACGGTCGTGCCCGCGGCCACCAGCTCTCTGACGGCGCCCCAGGTGTCGGTCCTGCCGCGTGGGTCGAGCCCGGTGGTGGGCTCGTCGAGGACGACCACGGGCGGCTTCGCCACCAGCGCCCCCGCGAGGTCGAGCCGGCGCCGCATGCCGCCGGAGAACGTGCCGCTCGGCCGGTCGGCGGCCTCCTGGAGGCGGAAGTCCGCGAGGAGTTCGGCGGCTCTGCGGCGGGCCGCGCGCCGTGGCATGCCGTAGAGGCGGGCCACCAGGTACAGGTTCTCGCGGCCGGTGAGCTTCTCGTCGACGGCGGCGTACTGGCCGGAGAGGCCCAGGCGTTCGCGGACGCCGTGCGGGTCGGACGCGACGTTGCGCCCGGCCACCCAGGCGCGACCGGCGTCGGGGCGCAGCAGGGTGGACAGGATGCGCACGGTGGTGGTCTTGCCCGCCCCGTTGGGGCCGAGCACCCCGAGGACGGTGCCCGCGGGGGCTTCGAGGTCGACGCCTGCGAGGGCCTGCCTGGTGCCGAACCGTTTGGTGAGGCCGACGGCGCGGATCGCCGCCTGAGCCTCGTGCTGCCGCGTCATGGTGTCCTCTCTGAGCGGGTGTTCCGGTGTCAGGCGGCGGCTGCGGGGCGGGCGCTGCGGGGGGTGATGTCGGTCCAGTACTGCTCGACGTACTCCAGGCACTTGGCCTGCTCCGCGGGGCCGAAGACGACCATCCAGCCGTCGGGGACGGCCGCGAAGGAAGGCCACAGGGCGTGCTGGTCCTCGTCGTTGACGACGACGTGGTGCTGGATGCGCGGGTCGTCGAAGGGGTTCGTCATGCGGGGTCTCCCGGTGCGGTGCGGTGGAGCGGACGGAGGGCGGCGGCCAGGATCGGACCGATCTGCGCCCGTGCCGCGGGCTGGAACATGCGGGCGTGGGCGCATGCCACGTCGTGGTTGTCGAGGGGGCCCGTGATGTGGGGCGCCCACAGGTCGAGGGTGAACAGATCGGCGGGCCGGCCCTCGGTGGCGGTGAAGAACAGCGCCGGGCCGTGGAAGGTGCGCGGGGTGAACGACCGCATGAGCCGGGCCTGGGCGGTGAAGGAGTCGACCATCGCGTCGAGGGTGGCCGGTTCGAGCGAGCCCATCGGGCTGCCGACGGCGCGGAAGTGCTCGCGCACGTCGACGGTGGCGAGCGGTCCCTTCCTGGTGACGAGGGCCTCGTCGGCGCCGAGGTTGGCGAGGAGGGCGCGGAAGACGGTGTCGCGGTCGGCGGTGTCGAGGCCGTCGCGCGGCGGCACGGGGAAGGCGTCGAGGATCGCGAGCAGGGCGACCTGCTCCCCCGCGTCCTGGAGCTGTACGGCCACCTCGTGGACGATGTTCCCGCCGAAGGACCAGCCGAGCAGGTGGTAGGGGCCGTGCGGCTGCACGGCGCGCAGCTCGCCGACGTACCGCGCGGCGAGGGCCGCCATGGTGTCGGGCAGCGGTGTCGTGCCGTCGAGGTTCGGCGTCTGGAGGCCGTACACCGGCTGGTCCTCGTCGAGGTACGGCAGGAGCCCTCCGTAGGTCCAGGCGAGCCCGGTGGCGGGGTGGACGCAGAACAGCGGGGGCCGGTCGCCGGTCGTGCGCAGCGGCAGCAGGGTGGTAAGGGGGTCGTCGTCGGTCCCGTCGGCGATGCGGGCGGCGAGCCGGGCGACCGTGGGTGCCTCGAAGAGTGCGCGGATGCTCAGATCGGTGCCGAGGACGGCGCGGATGCGGCCGATGAGGCGGGTGGCGAGCAGGGAGTGGCCGCCGAGTTGGAAGAAGTCGTCGTCGATGGTGACCTGTTCGACGCCGAGCGCCTCGGCGAAGAGGGTGCACAGGACGTCTTCGCGCGGGGTGCGGGGGCTGGTGCGTCCGGTGCCGGTGTGCTCCGTGGTGGGGGCCGGCAGGGCGCGCCGGTCGAGCTTGCCGCTCGGGGTGAGGGGAACCGTGTCGATGAGGGCCCAGGCCGCCGGGACCAGATGGCCGGGGAGCGTGGCGGCGGCGTGCCCGCGCAGCAGGTCGACGACGCCGGTCGCGCCGGGGTCCGCGGGCACGGCGTACGCCACGAGCCGGCCGCCCGCCCCGGTCTCCTCGGCCACCACCACGGCCCGTGCGACGGCGGGGTGGGTCTCCAGCACGGCCGCGACCTCGTCGGGCTCCACGCGGAAGCCGCGGATCTTGACCTGCCGGTCGGAGCGCCCGGCGAACAGCAGCGCGCCGTCGGCCGCGCGCCGCGCCCGGTCGCCCGTGCGGTACATGCGGCTGCCTGGCGGGCCGTACGGGTCGGGCAGGAACGACCGCGCCGTCTCGCCCGGCCGGCCCGCGTATCCGAGGGCGGGGCTGTCGCCCGCGAGGTAGAGCTCGCCCGTGACGCCCTCGGGTACGGGGCGCAGGGCCGCGTCGAGCAGATGGGCGCGGGTGCCGGTGACGGGGTGGCCGAGCACGGGGCGCTCGGCCGCGGCGAGGGGTGTGGCCAGGGTGTCGACGGTCGCCTCGGTCGGGCCGTACAGGTTCCAGGACATGACGTCCTCCTCGGCGCGCAGGCGCGTCCAGAGGGCGGCGGGTACGGCCTCGCCGCCGAGCGCGAGGACGCGGGGGCGGTGGGCCGCGGGCGCGAGGAGCCCCGCGTCGAGGAGGTGTGCCGCGTGGGTGGGCGTGGTCTCGAGGACGTCGAGCCGGTCGGTGCGCACGGCGTGTACCAGGGCTTCGGGGTCCCTGCGGGTGAGGTCGTCGACGAGGTGCAGGGTGTGGCCGCACAGCATCCACAGGACGGGGTCCAAGGAGGCGTCGAAGGAGAGCGCGGCGGTCAGGGCGACCCTGAGCCGGTCCGTGCCGGCGGCCCTGGCCGCGGGGGCGAAGAGGTGGCGGCGGTGGTGTTCGAGCAGCCGGGCGAGGGAGCCGTGGGCGACGAGCACGCCCTTGGGGCGGCCGGTCGAGCCCGAGGTGTGGATGAGGTACGCGGGGTCGCCGGGACCCGGCAGGGCACGCGGGCCCGGGGCGGGCGCACCGCTCGCGCCGGGGCGTGGCAGGACGAGGACGGGCCGGCTCGACGGGAGCGCGACCGCACCCTCCTCGCCGGTGAGGACGAGCCGGGGCGCCGCGTCGTCGAGGACCGCCGCGATCCGTGCGTCGGGCAGGCCGGGGTCGAGCGGGGCGTACACGGCGCCGGACTTGAGCACGCCGAGGAGGGCGGCGATCGAGTCGGTGGAGCGCGGCAGCAGAACGGCCACGGTGTGACCGGGCCGCACCCCGGCGGCGGCCAGCAGGGCCGCGATCCGCTCCGCCCGTTCGTCGAGCTCGGCGAAGGAGAGCCGTCCGTCGGGCGCACTGACGGCGATGTCGCCGCTGCGGGCGGCCGCGACGGTCTCGGCGAAGTGGTCGAGGACGGTGCGGGGCGGGGTGGCGTGGGTGCCGCCGTCGCCGCGCGCGAGCAGCGCGGCCTCCTGCGCGGGTCCGGCCAGCCGCAGGGCGGACAGCGGAGTGTCGGGGGCCTCGGTGGCCCGGTCGAGGAGGGTGGCGAGGAGCTCCGCGACACGGTGCGCCGTGGCGGTGTCGAAGAGGTCGCGGCTGAACTCCAGGGTCCCCCCGATGCCGCCGTCCGCCAGGCGGCCGTCCGCGTCGGCCGCCTCGGTGAGGCTGAACGACAGGTCGAACTTGGCCGCGCCGGTCTCGACGGTGTCCAACCGGGCTCGCAGGCCGGGCAGTTCGAGCCGCGGTCGGCGGGTGTTGTTGAGGGTGAGCATCACCTGGAACAGCGGGTGGCGGCTGAGCGAACGGGCCGGGTTGAGCTCCTCCACCAGCCGCTCGAAGGGCAGCTCCTGGTGGGCATAGGCGGAGAGGTCCTCCTCCCGCACACGGGCGAGGAGTTCGCGGAACGTCGGGTCGCCCGTGAGGTCGGTGCGCAGCACGAGGGTGTTGACGAAGAAGCCCACCAGACCGTCGAGCGCCTCGTCGGTGCGCCCGGCGACCGGTGTGCCCACCACGATGTCGTCGTCGCCGCCCACCCGGTGGAGCAGGGCGGTGAGCGCGGCGTGCAGCACCATGAACGTACTGGCCGAGCAGGAGCGGGCGAGCGCGGCGGCCGCGGCGGCGGTGCGGCCCGGTATCCGCACGCGGACGGTCCCGCCGCGGCCGCCGGGCGCCGCGGGGCGCGGCCGGTCGGCCGGCAGACTGGTCTCCTCCGGTGCGCCGGTCATCCGGCCGCGGAAGTGGGCGAGTTGACGGGAGGCGGCGGAGTCGGGGGTGTGTGTGGAGCCGAGCAGCCCGTGCTGCCAGAGGGTGTAGTCGGCGTACTGGACCGGCAGTGGCGGCCAGGTGGGGCCACGGCCCGCGGCGCGGGCCGCGTAGGCGCCCGCGAGGTCCTGGGCCAGCGGACCGGTCGACCAGCCGTCCGCGGCGATGTGGTGGACGGTCACGAGCAGCACGTGCCGGTCCGCCGCGAGGCGGAACAGCTCGGCCCGCAAGGGGATTTCGCGCGCGAGGTCGAACGGCCGGGCCGCGGCCCGGCGCAGGGCGGCGCCGAGGCCCGCCTCCTCGGCCGGGGTGACAGGGAGCCCGGGCAGCGCGTCCCCGGGGTCGAGGACGGCCTGGTACGGCTCGCCGCCGTGCTCTTTGACCAGGGTGCGCAGGCTCTCGTGGCGCGCGACGACGTCCCCGAGCGCGGCGTGCAGCGCGGCGGTGTCGAGGTCGCCGTCGAGATGGACGGCCATGGGGATGTGGTAGGCGGCGTCGTCGGGCGCCATCCGGTGCAGGAACCAGAGCCGCTGCTGCGCCGGGGAGAGCGGCGGGTGCTCGGGCCGTGCGGCGGGCCGCAGCGCGGGGCGTGCGGCGCCCGCCTCGTCGAGGCGGAGCGCGAGGGCGGCGGGGGTGCCCGCCTCGAAGAGGGCGCGTACGGGCAGTTCGACACCGAACGCGGCGCGGACGCGGCCGACGAGGCGGGTCGCCATGAGGGAGTGGCCGCCGAGGTCGAAGAAGTCGTCGGTGCGCCCGACGCCGCTCACGCCGAGACTCTCCCCGAACAGGGCGCACAGGATCTCCTCCCTGGCCGACCTCGGCGGCCCGCCGGAGCGCTCGGGCGCGGCCGCCGGGTCGGGCAGGGCGCCGTGGTCGACCTTTCCGTGGGCGGTGAGGGGGAGTTCCGGTACGGGGACGACGGCGGAGGGCACCATGTAGCGCGGCAGGCAGCCCGCGGTGTGCGCCCGCACATCGGCGGCGGACAGCTCAAGGCCCTCGCGGGGCACGGCCCAGGCGACGAGCCTGCCGGTGCCGTCGGGGCCCGGACGCACGGCCGCAGTGGCGCGCGCGACGCCGGGGTGGGCCGCGACGGCGGCGGCGACCTCGCCCGTCTCGACGCGGAAGCCGCGCACCTTGACCTGGCCGTCGGCGCGCCCGACGTGGACGAGGCGGCCCTGCAGGCGCCTGACGAGGTCGCCCGTCCGGTACATGCGGCTGCCGGGCGGCCCGTACGGGTCGGGCAGGAAGCGCTCGGCCGTGGCGCCCGGGCGGGCGTCGTAGCCGCGGGCGAGGCCGGGACCCGCCAGGTACAGCTCGCCGACGGCACCGGGCGCGGCGGGCCGCAGGCGCGCGTCGAGCACCCGGGCGCGGGTGCGGGCGACGGCGCGGCCCAGGTGGGGGCGGGTGCCGGGGGTGACGCGCCCCATGACGCTGTCGACGGTGGCCTCGGTCGGGCCGTAGAGGTTCCACACCGCGACGCCTTCGAGGCCGGCGAGCTCGGCCCAGAGCGTGTCGCCGATGGGCTCGCCGCCGAGTGCGAGGACCCGGGGGCGGGGCCTGCCGGGCGCGAACAGGCCGCAGGCGCGCAGCTGTTCGAGGAAGGAGGGGGTGGTCTCCACCACGTCGATCGCGCGCTGGTGCAGCCGGGCGGTGAGCGCCTCCGGATCGGTGCGGGTGGCGTCGTCGACGATATGCAGTTCGTGCCCGGCGACCATCCACAGCAGTGGGTCGAGGGAGGCGTCGAAGGTGAGGGCCGCGGTCAGCGCGACGCGCAGCGGTCTGCCGTTGTTGTCGGCCTCGGCGGGCCCGGTCAGCCGCTCGCGGTGGCCGGCCAGCAGGTTGGCCAGCGCCCGGTGCTCCACCACGACGCCCTTGGGGCGGCCGGTGGAGCCTGAGGTGTACAGGACGTACGCGGCGTCGGCGGGACCCGGCACGGGGGGCGCGGGGACCGGCACGACGGGGCGCGGCCGCTCGTCGAGCAGGAGCACGCCGGGGACGGTGGCGGGCAGCGCGCCGCGCAGCGCGGAGGTGGTGACGAGGAGGCGGGGCGCCGCCGTGTCGAGGATCATGCCGTTCCGCGCGGCGGGGTGGGCCGGGTCGAGCGGCACGTAAACGGCCCCGGCGCGCAGCACGCCGAGTACGGTGGCGGCGGTCCAGGAGGTGCGGGGCAGCGCGACGGCGACCCGGTCGCCCCGCGCGACGCCCTCCTCGGCCAGCAGCCCGGCGATCCGCTCGGTGCGGTCGAGGAGTTCGGCGAAGGTGAGGCGCCCGTCGTCCGCGACGACGGCGGTGCGCTCCGGGGTGCGGGCCGCCTGTGCGAGGAAGGCGTCGACGACCGTGCGCCGGGCGGCGCCGTACGCGGCCGCGTGGTGTGGCGCCGGGGCGCGCTCCGCCGGCCGGGTGGAGCCCGTCGGCACTGAGGGCCGATGGGTGTCCACCGGCGCGGCGGGCTCCCCCGGCAGGATGGTGTCCAGCGGCCCGGCGGGCTCTGCGGCCTGGTCGAGCGCGGCGGTCCGCTGCTCGGCGGTGAGGAACTCCACGTCGGTGAAGGGGGTCCCGGGGTCGGCGAGCAGCGCGTCGAGGAGGCGGGTGAAGTGCGCGGCGAAGCCTTCCGCGGTGCCGCGGTCGAACAGGTCCTCGCTGTACTCCAGTTCGCCGGTGATCCCGGCGGGGTCGCCGTCGGGGCCATGCTGCTCGGCGAGGTCCCAGGTGAGGTCGAACTTGGCTCCCGTGCGCCCGACCGACGGGTCGTGCCGGGCGTCGAGGCCGGGCAGCGCGCACTCGGGCGTGGGCACGTTGTTGAGCGCGAGCATCACCTGGAACAGCGGGTGGCGGCCGAGAGACCTGGCGGGCGCGAGCTCCTCGACGAGCCATTCGAACGGCAGGTCCTGGCGGGCGTAGGCGGCGAGGTCGGCCTCGCGCAGGCGGCGCACGAGCCCGAGGAAGGAGGGCGCGCCCGACGTGTCGGCGCGCAGGACGACCGTGTTGACGAAGAAGCCCACCAGATCGGTGAGTTGAGTATCGGCACGACCCGCGACCGGGGTGCCGACGGGGATGTCCTCGCCGGCGCCGAGCCGGGTCATCAGGGCGGCGAGCGCGGCATGCAGCGCCATGAAGGTGCTGGCGTCGCAGGAGTGCGCAAGGGCGGCGAGCGCACGGTGGATTCCTGCGCCGATCCGCACGGGGACCGTGCCGCCGCGGCCCGAGCCGTGTGCGGCCCTGGCCCTGTCGGCGGGGAACGCGGCCTCGGCGGGCAGCCCGTCGAGCGCGGCTGCGGCCCGCGCGAGGCTGCGCCCCGCGGCGGAGCCGGGGTCGGCGGGGTCGCCGAGCAGGGCCCGCTGCCACAGCGCGTAGTCGGCGTAGTGGACGGGCAGCGGCTCCCAGTCGGGCGCCACGCCGGCCAGGCGGGCCGCGTAGGCGGTGGACAGATCGCGCAGCAGCGGGCCCATGGACCAGCCGTCCGCGGCGATGTGGTGCAGTGTGAGTACGAGGGTGTGTTCGCGCTCCGTGGCGGTGAACAGCCGTGCACGCAGCGGTGGTTCGCGGTCGAGGGCGAACGGTGTGCGATCCGGTGCCGCGGGGCTCTCGCCGTGCACGAGGGGCACGTCCGCGGCGCCGGGTGGCAGCACCCGCTGGTGGGCGCCCTCGGCGTCCTCTGCTATCACGGTGCGCAGGCTCTCGTGCCGCCGGACGAGGTCGTGCAGGGCGCCGGCCAGGGCGTCGCGGTCGAGTTCGCCGGTGAGGCGCAGGGCGACCGGAAGGTGGTAGGCGGCGCCGCCCTCCCCCATGCGCTCCAGCAGCCAGAGCTGCTGCTGCGCGAAGGACAGCGGGATCCGCGCGGGCCGCGGCACCACGGGCTCGACCGCGGGCCGCGCGGGCGCGGCCGTCGCGAGGGCGGCGGCCAGGCCCGCGGGCGTGGGCGTCTCGAACAGCGTCCGTACGGGCAGTTCGACGCCGAAGGCGGCGCGGACCCGGCCGATCAGCCGGGTCGCGAGCAGCGAGTGCCCGCCCAGCAGGAAGAAGTTGTCGTCGCGGCCCGGCGGCCGCGTGCCGAGGACGTCGGCGAACAGGGCACACATCCGCCGCTCGTCCTGCGTGCGGGGTGCGGCTCCTGCGGGGGCCAGCGGCCGGGCCGCGGGCAGCCGTCCGGTGTCGAGCTTCCCGTTGGGGGTGAGCGGCAGCCGGTCGACGACGGCGTAGGCGGTGGGGACCATGTGCTCGGGCAGTGTGGCGGCCAGCGCCGCGCGGACGGCCGCGGGCTCCGGACGCTCGCCGCCCGGGTGCGGCACCAGGTAGGCGCTGAGCCGCTCGTGCCCGCCGTCGGGGGCGACGAGGGCGACGGCCGCCGCCGCGACGCCGGGCAGCGCGCGCAGCGCGGACTCGATCTCGCCGGTCTCGACGCGGTGGCCGCGTACCTTCACCTGCCGGTCGGAGCGGCCGAGGTACTCAAGGGCGCCGTGCCGGCTCCAGCGGGCCAGGTCGCCGGTGCGGTACATCCTCGACCCCGGCGGCCCGTACGGGTCGGGCAGGAAGCGCTCGGCGGTGGGCCCGGGGCGCCCCGCGTAGCCGCGCGCGACTCCGGGGCCCGCCAGGTAGAGCTCGCCCGCGGTGCCCTGGGGCAGCGGGTGCAGCGCGGCGTCCAGCACGTAGGCGCAGGCGCCGGCCACGGGCCGTCCGATCACCGGTGCCGTGCCCCCGGTGACGCGGGCGGTGACCGCGTCGACGGTCGCCTCCGTGGGGCCGTAGTAGTTGAAGGCGAGCAGGCCCTCGTGGGCGGCGAGGTCGGCCCAGAGCTGCGCGTCGACGGGCTCGCCGCCGAGGGCGAGCACCCGGGGCCGGTGGACGGCGGAGGCCAGCAGGCCGCACGCCATCAGCTGTCGCAGATAGGTGGGGGTGGTCTCGACGGCGTCGATGCGCTCCTGGACGAGGTGGCGTACGAGTGCCTCGGGGTCCCTGCGGGTGGCGTCGTCCACGATGTGCAGCTCGTGGCCCGCGACCATCCACAGCACCGGGTCCCAGGACGCGTCGAAGGAGGTGGCCGCGGTGAGCGCCACCCGCAGCCGCCGCTCTAGCGCGCCCTCGGCGAGGGCGTGGGCCTCGCGCCTGTGGTGGGCGAGGAGGGCGGAGAGCGAGCGGTGCTCCACCACGACGCCCTTGGGGCGCCCGGTCGACCCCGACGTGTAGACGAGGTAGGCGGCGTCGTGCGGCGCGGGGGCCGCCGTGGCGCGGGGCTCGCCCGAGGCGTTGCCTGCACCGGCGGGCGCGGTGGCAGGCGAGGTGTCCGCGGTGACGAGGGAGACGGCCGCGTGCGGGTCGAGCCGTCGCGCGGCCTCCGCGGTGGCGACCAGGGCGACGGGCCGTGCGTCGTCGAGCATCCAGGCCAGCCGCTCGGCCGGGTAGGCGGGTTCGAGCGGCAGGTAGGCGGCGCCGGTCCGCAGCACCGCGAGCATCGCCGCGACCAGGTCGGCCGAGCGGGGCAGCCCGACCGCGACGCGGGTGCCGGGACGGGCGCCGCGCCCGGCGAGCGCGGCCGCCAACACATCGACGCGCGCGTCGAGTTCGGCGAACGTCAACCGGACGCCGCCGCTGACGACGGCGATCTCGCCCGGAGTGGCTGCGGCCTGCCGGGCGAACTCCTCCGGCAGGGTCGATGGCCGCCGCCGCGCACCGGGGGCGGGCGCGGCGCCGAGCGCCAGTGCCCGGCCTCGCTCCCCGCCACCGAGGAGGCCGAGCGAGCCGATCTGGCGGTGCGGGTCCGCGACGAACTGGTCAAGGAGCCGCCCGAACCGCTCATGGTGTGCGCCGAGTTCCGCGGCGGTGTGCAGGTTCGGGTTGCCGAGCAGTTCGATGCCGAGGGCACCGTCGCCGTAGGAGGCGTGGACGGCGAGCGCCAGGTCCTCGACGGGGCCGATCGACAGGTTGTGCAGGGTCGCCACCGCGGGCCCGAACCGCAGGGCGTCGTCGAAGGCGAGCACGTTGACCGAAGGCCCCACCAGAGGCCTTTGCGTACCGGTCAGCCCTTGGTCGCGGCGCAGGCGCTCCGCCGGGTAGCGCTGGTGCCGCAGCACGCGCTTGGCCTGCGCCGAGGCGCGCGCGGCGACCTCGGCAGCGGTGTCGGACGGCGACACCGCGAGCCGTAGCGGCAGGACGTTCGAGAGCATCGCGGGGGTGGTACGGGCGCTCCTGGTGCGCCGTCCGGTGACCGGCAGGCCGAGGACGACCTCGCCGGCCCCCCGGGTCCTGTGCAGGTAGACGCCCATGGCCGCCATGAAGAAGGTGGGCCAGGCGACGCGGGCCTCCCGCGCCGCGGCACGCAACGGCGCCGTGGGGACGGGCGGGGCACCGCGACCGGCCAGGGCGAGCCCGCGGCCGAGGGGCGCGGCCGCGTCGGACAGGCCGGTGGCCGCGGGCGCGTCGGCCAGGTGCTCCGCCCAGAAGCGGGCGTCGGCGGAGAGCTCGCCCGACGCCTCGTAGGCGGCCTCTTCCGCGAGGAGCGGCGCGAGCGGCACGGGCACGGGAGGCACGGGCTCGCCCGTGCCCGCGACGAGCAGGGAGTAGACCTCCGCGATCCGGGCGAGGGCCAGCGCGGCACCGTAGCCGTCGAGGGCGAGGTGGTGCACCTGCTGGTGGAAGAGGTGGTGACGGGTCGAGAGCCGGTAGAGGGTCAGCCGCACGAGCGGGCCGCGCGCCACGTCGGCGGCGCGCCCCAGCGCGCGCTCCATCCTGCGGACCGCCTTCTCGGCGGGGCGCTCGTGCCCCGTCAGGTCGACCACGGCGAGCGAGAGCCGGCCCGGCTGGTGCACCCGCTGGCCGGGCACGCCGTCGCGCTCGCCGAAGGTGACCCGCAGCGCCTCCGCCTCGCGCTCGACGTGCCGGACCGCGCATGCGAGCGCGGCCGGGTCCAGCTCGCCGCGCACATCGGCGTACTCGGCGATGTTGTACGAGGGGTTCTCGGGATCGAGACGCTGGGCGAACCACAGCCCGGACTGGGCCGCGGTCAGCGGGAGGACCTGCGGCGGACTCTTCGAGACCTGCGTGGAGGACACGCGGACATCACCCTTGCAGAAGACGTGGCGGCAGAACGGCCGAGGCGCGGGGGCGGGCGGGGTGCTCCCCGGCCCCGTCACGGCGGCGGCGGTCGGCAGTGCCCGTGAGGGGCGTGGTCCGCCCGGCGCGTCCAACGCGTCCTGTACGCCCCGCCCATCGCGCACCTCCCCCTCCTCGGCGGTACTCCGCGCTGCGGAGAGCCGCTCCCGATCGCCTTGCTGACAGGTCATTCGGAGAGGAGGCGGATACGGATTGCCGGTGTGTCCGGAGCCACAGGAGTCGACGCGCACCACGTACCCCTCGCCACTCCCTGTGATTCAGGCCACAGCAGGCGTCGGCGGCCCATCCCGTCCGGCCGCGGGCCCGAAGGAGGAGAAGGCGAGCCACACACAGCGAACAACCGGAGGAACCATGGGTATCTCCCGCCCACTGCGGTACTGGGGCACGGCGACGGCCACCGCGGGCCTGCTCCTGGCTGCGACAGGCGCGGCCGCCGCAGCGGCACCGCACCACACCGCATCCCAACGCGCCGCCGCAGCGCCGCTTCCCCGCCTCGAAACGGCCGCCTACCAGGGCGTACAAGGCATCAACCTCTGCCTGCTCGCCCGCTGCTCGCTGGGCGGCGGCACACCCGGCGACACCGCGCCCGGCGGCGTCAGCAACACCCAGGGTGGCAACCTCTGCCTACTCGCCGTCTGCTCGGTGGGCCCCGAGTAGACCGCCGCCCCGAGGGGCGGCGGGAGCACAGGTCGAGCTCGGCCTCGTAGGAGTGCGCCAGGACCCCGGCCGAGGTCCGCGTCCCTTGCCTCTCCAGGACCGTTGACGACGCATCCCATGACGGCGATGCGCAGGGGGTGGGGGAAGCCTTCGAAGGCGGCCTCGACGCGCGCGGCGAGCCGGTGGATGTCGACCTGGAGGCGTCCGCAGCCGGGACAGGAGACGATCTCCAGCGTGCGGGGGCGCAACCCGAGCGACTGGAGGATGTGGCAGCCGGCCTTCACCTGTTCAGCGGGTGGCGCGGAGGTGGAGACGCGGAGGGTGTCGCCGATGCCTTCCGCGAGGAGGACGGCGAAGGCGGTGGCCGATTTGATCGCTCCTTGAAGAGGGGTGCCGACCTCGGTGGCCCCAGGTGCAGCGGGTAGTCGCACCGGTCGGCCAGCTGTCGGTAGGCGGCGATGGCGGTGAGCGGGTCGTGGTGTTTGACCGCGATCTTGAACGCGGTGAAGCCGTGCTCCTCGAACAGCGACGCTTCCCACAGCGCCGAGTCGACCAGCGCCTCGGCGGTGGCCCCGCCGTGTTTCCGGATCATGCGGGGATCGAGGGATCCCGCGTCCACCCCGATCCTCAGGGGTACGCCGGCGGCCGTGGCGGCGCGTGTGATGGCGGCTGTCCGGTCGTCGAACTTCTTGATGTTGCCCGGGTTGACCCGCACGCCGGCGCAGCCCGCGTCGAGGGCGGCGAAGCCGTAGCGGGGCTGGAAGTGGATGTCGGCGACCACGGGTATGGGCGACCTGGACACGATGCGGGGCAGTGCGTCGGCGGCCTCCCGGTTCGGGCACGCCACCCGGATCAGGTCGCAGCCCGCCGCGACGCAGGAAACGATCTGCTGGAGCGTGGCGTCCACGTCCTCCGTCCGCGTGGTGGTCATGGACTGCACGGAGACCGGGGCTCCTCCGCCGACGGGGACGTCGGCGAGATGGATTCGGCGGGTGCGGCGGCGCACTCGCAGGCCGGAGGCGGTGGGCGCGGGCAGGGGCCCGTCCCCGAGCGCGGTGGGCCTCCCGCCAGGGGGTGCTTCGGGGAGGTCAGCCAGGCCGCCTCCGATCCCGGGCCGAGGCGTCGCCGCGGGCGTGCGCGGGCGTGCGCGGATCCGGGGGCGGCGCGCCGCGGGGGGCCGTGGGGGACGCGGTGGACGTCGGGGGCGGGCAGTGCAGTGGGGACATGAGCGTCCTTCCGCCGCGGCGGGGCGCCGTAGGAGTCGCGGGAACCGCCGTGGCTGCGTGGAGCCGGCTCGTGTGGGGGGGGGATCGCCCCTTCCAGTGCCCCTGTTGGGGTGGCTCAGCCCCCAGGACGCAGGCGCGTCGTGGTGTTCGGCGTCGTCACCTCCACGCCGCACTCCGGCGCGCCTGCCTGTTGTCGCACCGGCGGTCGCCCCCGTGGACCCACCACACCACACGTGCCCCGGCCGGGGCCCGCCGGCTGCGCGGTGGACAGGTTCTGCACGGCGGAGGATCAGTGGCTGCCCCGCCTTCCCGGGGCACTTCGCCGTAGCGGCGAAGACCGCAGGTCACGTCGTCCGGAGCTGCGGGAATCCGGCCGGCGGAAGAGGCATCCACGCCGGCGTCGGACGACCGTGGGGAACCTCGGCACCCCGCGGTCCCGCTCCTCGGCACAGGCTCACGCGCCGGTGGGATTCCTGAGAGCAGCGCACGCCCTCCGTGTCCTCCGTGCCCCCCTTGCAGCCGGGTTGCCCCGCCGCCGGACGTGCCGAATAGTCGAACGAGCGGTTCACCGAACGGCTACCCACAGCGCAGCTGTCACTAGAAGTTGAAAGTCTGCTGTGCCGGTCCACCGCTGCATCCGGAGTCTCAGATCCGCTTCGCCGCCGCCATACGGGCGGAAGTGTCGAGCGCGACCGACGGCCCACTCCGGATCCGAACGCACACCTCCACAGAGGGGAATCCCCCATGTCCAAACGGCGAAAGAGCCTGCTCGACGACGTCCTTGACAGGGCGAGCGACGTCGGCCGCGACTCACGCGACATGACACGCCGCGCCCTCACCGGAAAGAAGAAAAAGAAGAAGGGAAAGAGCACCCGCAAGCTCACCAAGCGCAACAATCGCATGCTCGAAGCACTCGTGGTGCAGCTCGACCGGTACATCGAGCAGGACCGTGCCCGAGGCAAGGCACCCGACGCCGGCTGAGGGACACGACATGGCGGCTCACCCCGTCGACACGCCGGCATCGCAACGGCGGGAAAGGGCGGCCCCCGGTGGCTGAGCACCGCGCGCGACACACTGCCCACGTACTGGCCGGGCTCGGGATGAGGGAGGTGGCCCGGGTCGGCGGGTACCACCGCCGCACCCGGGCCGAGGAGGAGTCCGGGGCAACCGACGAACAGCTGCGGGCCCGAGCGATCCGCCACACCCTGGAGCAGCTCGGGCCCCTGTACGTGAAGATCGGCCAGATCCTCTCGACGAGGCCGGACTTCGTCCCCGACCACGTGCGCGAGGAACTCGCCCTCCTGACCGACCAGGCCACTGTCCGCCCGTTCGACACCTTCACACCGGCGCTCGAGGCAGAACTCGGACCCGACTGGCGTGCGTCGTTCAGTTCCTTCGAGACCGAGCGTCCGCTGGGGGCCGCCTCCCTCGCACAGGTCTACCGCGCCGCTCTGCGGGACGGCACCCCGTGCGTGGTGAAGATCCAACGACCGGGCTCGCACCACAGTGTGCGGGGCGACATGGCAGTCCTCCGCCGCGTCACCCGCGTGTTCAGACGGGTGGCACCGCGGTTCAACGAGGTCATCGACGCCGGTGCGATGCTCGACGTCGTCTTCCGCGCCATGAGCGACGAGCTGGACTTCACCCGGGAGGCCGCCAACATGAAGGCCGCCCGGAAGGCTGCCAGAGAATTCAAGACCATCAAGGTGCCCAAGGCCCTCGTCGCCACCCCGCGCGTCCTCATCCAGACCCTCGCCGACGGGCAGGCCGCCCACCGGCTCAAAGACGACGAGTTGAGCCGAAAACAGCGCAAGAAAATGGCCAAGGAGTTCGTGGCCTACATGCTCAAAGGGTTCTTCGTCGACCGAACCTTCCATGCCGACCCGCACCCCGGGAACGTGCTCATCAGCCCGAGCGGGAAGGCCCATGTCATCGACTGGGGCATGGTGGGCCGCATCGACCGCAGTACCAGCGCGGCGATGCTCGGCACGATGCTCGGCATGGCCTACAACGACGGCCCGGCACTCGCGCAGTCATGGATCCAGATGGGCACCCCCACGCCCTGGAGCGATGTCGGCGGCTTCACCGCCGACATCGCACGCTTCGTGCCGCACGTCGCCGACGCCTCTCTCGCCGAACTCAACTTCGGAGTCGCCCTCACCACCGTCCTCGCCTTCTCCACCAACCGCGGCATCCAGACCACGCCCAACGTCTCGATCCTCGGCAAGGCCGTCGCCAACATGGAGGGCACCGTCCGGCATCTCCACCCCGGTCTGAAACTCTCCGACAGTCTCCGTGACGCCCTCCAGGACACCCTGCTGGACATGGCCCGGGACGTCGGCTCGGCCGAACAGCTGGCCCAGTACGCGCTCCACGCCCTGCGGTTGCTCATCGACGGCCCCCGCCAGGGGACCCGCGTACTCGACGACGCGGCCGACCGCCAGCTCACCGTGCACAACCACACGCGTTTCCACGACACACGCTTCAGCAGAACCGCGTTCGCACTCGCCCTCCTGGCTCTCGGGCGGAGCCGCAGACAGCGTTGACGCCCGCACCCCACCGGGCCCGGCCCGCCACCGTCCGCGCCACCCGCGGGACCCGCGGGACCCGCTGCCGTCCCACCACGATCAGAAGGGGGGAAGTTCCGTGCTGAGTCGGCCCCGCAGCCTTCTGTTCTGGATCGTACTGATCATCCTTCTCTACATGGTCGCCGTCGCTCCCTCCGAGCTCGGCCACTTCGTCCTGTCCCTGTGGCACGGCGCCAGGAGGTTCTTCGCTTCCCTGAACGTCCTGATCAGCACCCTCAACACGTCCTGACTCCCCCAGCCCAAAAGGCCTGCGCCATGCATACCGCGTCCAAGCTGTCCCCCTTGCTGGTCCTCGGCGCCCTCGCCCTCTCCGGATGCAGCCTGCCCCCTTCCGCTCCCCAGCCCCCGTCCCCGCCACAGGGCCCGCTCACCGTGCACGTGGACGTCCGTCCGCCCTCCGCGCAACCGCTACCCGCCCCGCCGGCAGCCGAGGCTTCCGCGACTCCGGCCACTCCCCCGCCCGCCACCAGAGCGCCTGCCGCGCCTCCCACCGACCCACCGTCCGCACCGCCGGCCTCCGCGCCACCGACGGGTACGCACTCGCCCCTCCCCACCGCTTCCGACCCCCCGCCCTGCGCGTTCACGCCGACGCCCCCCGGTCGTCGCCGACCCGTCCCGCGGCCGACGCCCTCCGCGCCCTCACCGCCCGAAGGGCCAGGCCCTCCAACTCCGGCGGCCAGCGGCTCACCGGCCCCGACAGCCCGGCAGTGAGCGGCGTCAGCACGTACGAGCCCGAGCGCCGCACCGCCCGGGACCGACAGGCGACAGAGATCCGCTCCCGATGGCCAGGAGGTACCGCAATGGCCGGATCATGCACATCCCCGTCCGTGGCAACTCAGCTCACGCGTGCGCGTGAGCACGTCCTTCCCCCTCTCCAGGAAGCAGTGGGCACACTGCAGCCGCACCTGGCCGAAGTCTGCGGCTACCACTTCGGCTGGTGTTCCGCCGGCGGAACACCGTCGGCGGGCGCGGTCCCGAGCAAGTTCCTGCGCGCCACCCTGGTTCTGCTCGCCGCGGAGTGTGCGGGCGGCGACGCCGCCACCGCCGTGCCGGGGGCCGTCGCAGTGGAACTGCTGCACAACCACTCCCTCATCCACGATGACGTGATCGACCAGGACGACCTGCGCCGCGGCCGCCGAACGGTGTGGTCGGTCTACGGGACGGAAACGGCGGTGCTGGCCGGAGACGCCCTGGCCGCCACGGCGGTGGCCCATCTCGCCCGGGCGGGGACCGTACCCGCAAGAGAGGCGCTCGTGCTGCTCCTGGACGCGTTCAACCGCCTGTGCGCGGGGCAGACGGCCGACCTGGAGATGGAGCGGGGCGACGCCGTCACGGTCGATGAGTACCTGCGGATGGTCGCCGACAAGACGAGCGCGCTGCTGGCAGCCGCCGTCGCCATCGGAGCGGTCCTCTCGGGAGCGGACGAGGCGACGATCGGCATTCTTGAGGCCGCCTGTCGCGATCTCGGCCTCGCCTGGCAGGCAGCCAACGACGTGGAGGACATCTGGGGCGACCCGGCTGTCACAGGCAAGCCGCCCCTGAGCGATCTGCGCAGCGGCAAGATGACCCTCCCCGTCCTGGCAGCCCTCGCGTCCGACACCCCTGCGGGACGAGAACTGACGGCTCACCGCGCGTCCGGTGCCGACCGCGCACGCCAGGACCTCGATCACGTCGCCGACCTGATCGTTCGAGCAGGCGGGCGCGCCGAAGCCGAACACCTGGCCAGGCAGAGACTCGCCTCGGCCGAGGCCCGCCTGCGCGAGCTCGCCGTGCCCGACCCCTCACGCCACGCCCTGACCGCCCTCTTCCGCTTCATCGTCACCCGCTCGGCCTGAGCACCCCCGCACCACCCGACCCCACTCCAGGAGAAGCCATGACGCCTGAGCCCACCCGGGTACCCGACGCCGTACGCAACGACTACGAGCACCGCCTCAACAGCCACTGGGAGGCCAAACAAGCCGACGACATCAACCTCCTCCTGGGGGAGATGGACGGCCTCTACCACCACCACTACGCCGTCGGCGACTTCGACCGCACCGTGCTGACGGCCCCGCCCGAGCGGCGTCAGCAGCTCATCCTGCGCGAAATGCACCGCATGGAGAGCGAGCAGGTCGCGCTGATCCTCGACAGCCTGGGCGAACCCCCGGCCGGAGCCCGCCTCCTGGACGCGGGCTCCGGCCGGGGCGGCACCTCGTTCATGGTCCACGACCGCTTCGGATGCAGCGTGGACGGCGTGAACTTCTGCGAACACCACCTGGCCTTCTCACGCGAGCTGGCCACGCGCAGGGGATGCGCCGACCGGGTGCGCTTCCACTACGCGAACATGGCCGCGACACCCTTCGCGGACGAGTCGTTCCAGTACGTGGTCACCAACGAGACCACCATGTACGTCGACCTCTTCGAGACCTTCGCCGAGTTCGCCCGCATCCTGGCGCCCGGAGGGCGCTACGTCCTGGTGACCTGGTGCGAGAACGACGCCGCCACGGCTGCCGGAACGAGCCCCGAGGTCAAGACGATCGACTCCCACTATGTGTGCCGCATACACCCGCGCAGCACCTACTTCCGCGCCCTGGCCGCCAGCGGCCTCGTCCCCTCCGCCGTCCACGACCTGACCACCGAGGCCATCCCCTACTGGGAGCTGCGCCGCCACTGCGACCTGAGCACCGGAGTGGAGACCCCCTTCCTGGACGGGTACCGCGGGAACCGGCTCAACTACCTGGTCATCGTGGCGGAGAAAGCCCTGACCCGGGATCAGGCCGCCGCATGAACGAAGCCCCCCGCCACACGACCGCGGGCAGCCGCCCGGGTTTCGCGCCGGCCGACCCGCACACGGACACACTCGATCTCGCATCCGTCCGGCACGGCGTCGAGGCCGTCCTGCACGCCTTCCTCGACGAGAAGCTCCAGACCATCCCCCACCCCAGGGCCCGTCCCCTCGTCGAGCACCTGAGGGCGCTCGTCGACGCAGGCGGCAAACGCATCCGCCCGGTGCTGTGCGTCATCGGCTGGCACGCGGCCGGCCGCCGGGACACGCCCCCGCACGTCCTGCACCTCGCCGCCGCCGTGGAACTCTTCCACGCCGGCGCGATGATCCACGACGACATCATCGACCGGTCCACCACCCGCCGCGGCCACCCGAGCGCACACCACGCCCTGCGCACGCAGTTCACCGCATCCCCCGGCAGCGCTGCCGGCGCGTGGTTCGGCGACAGCGCCGCCCTCGTCCTCGGAGACCTGGCACTCTCCTGGTCCGACCAACTGCTGCACCGCGGGCGCCTCGACACCGCACACCTACGCGCCACACACCCGCTGCTGGACACACTGCGCACAGAGGCGCTGACCGGCTGCTACGTCGAGCTCCTCGCCACCGGCCACCACAACACCGACTTCGAGCTTGCGTTGGAGATCAACAGACTCAAATCCGGCAGATACACCGTCGAGCGGCCCCTGCAGCTCGGCGCCGTCCTGGGCGGCGCCGACCAGGAGGTCCTCGACACCTGCTCCGCCTACGCCGTCCCCCTCGGCGAGGCGTTCCAGCTGCGCGACGACATCCTCGGTGTCTTCGGCGACACCCCGGCGATGGGAAAGCCGTCGCTCGGCGACCTGCGCGAGGGCAAACCCACCCCTCTGCTGGCCGCGGCGCTTTCGCGCGCCGACCCCGGCGCGCGCGAGCGACTGCACCGCCTCGTCGGCGACCCGCACCTCGACGACGACGGCGCCGCGGCGGTGCGCGAGATCCTCATCACGACGGGCGCGCGCGAGCAGATGGAGCAGCTGATCGAAGCCAAGCGCCTGGAGGCCCTCGCGGCCCTGGCCGAGCCGGCGTTGCCCGAGGCCGTCGCCACCGCACTGCGCCACATGGCCGAAGCAGTCACCCACCGCACCGCCTGAACAGCAGCCAGGCACCTCGTCGAGGACCGAGCCGCTCCACCAGCCCGGCAAGGAGAACGCCATCATGAAGGACGACATTCCCACCACCGAGGGCGCGCAAGAACACTCCGTCAACGACCTCTACACCTCAGTGGTCGAAGCGGTACTCCCCTGCTTTCCGCCCCTTCTGAAGGGAGAAGTCAACCCGGCCCGGCAGACGGTCGAACGCAGGCACACCGACTGGCTGCGCGCATACGGGCTGGTCGAGCTGAGCTGCCGGCCGGAGACCATGCGCCTGCACGACGTCACCGCCTTCGCCTTCCCCCACGCCGACGCGGACGTGCTCGCCCTCACGGCCGATCTGACCGCCTGGCTGTTCTTCGTCGACGAGCTCGTCGACGCGGGGAAGACCGGCCTGCGCCTCACGTCCACCCGGGAGTTCATCAACGCCGTGAAGTCGCCGCTGCGCGCCTCCACCGAGCCCGGCGGAACCGCACCGTCGCCCACCGACCTGGCGGGGCTGATCCATGGCGCCTACGGCGACGTGGCGGCCCGTATGCGCGAGCGGATGTCCTCCCCCCAGTGGGCGCTGTTCGAAGCGCATCTGGACGCCTACTACGAGGCGCTGAGCGCCGAGACGAAGGACCGGGAGCAGCGCCTCCCCCCGGCGCTGGAGGACTACTGCGCGGTTCGCCGGTTCAGCACGGGCACGCAGTGCCAGCTCGATCTGATCGAGCTGTCGGAATCGGTCCGGCTCCCCCCGTACCTGTACGAAGCCGACCTCTTCCACGAGCTGATCCACATCACCTGCGACATCGCGGCATGGACCAACGACATCTTCTCGGCCGCGAAAGAACACGCGGCCGGCGGTGTCCACAACCTTGTGCTCATCCTCGGACGGCAGGCCGGCTGCACACTGCCGGAAGCCGCGGTCCTGGCCGTCCGGCGCATCGAGACGAGGCTGCGGGACATGGAGACCGCCCGGGCCGCGCTGCCCGCCCTCATGGCACGCCACCACGCCTCCCCCGCCGCACAGGAGGCCGCCCGGCGCTGGGCCGACGGCCTGTACTGCTTTCTGCAGCACGCCGACTGGTACCTCGGGCACTCCCGCTACAGCGGGGCAGCGCCTCAGCGCCGGTGACCGCCGCGGTCTTCCTGGCGGACGGCGGCCGCCGCGGGTCATCCCAGGAAGCTCAGCCGCACCCGGCGGTCCGGGTTGTCGACGTTCGTGTCCACCAACATCCGTTAAGGCAACACCAGCCTATCCGGATGGCAAGGGCCGGGGCCCGCCCTTGCCACAACCGCGCGGTCACTTCTCCAGCAGGGTCACAGAGGCCTGAGGATGAGGAGGTGGCAGCCGAGGATCTGGCGGGCTTCCCTCCGGCGGGAGCTGCGGGGGTGCAGCAGGGCGACTCCGACGATGACGACGTACACGGTGATCCAGATGTGCAGGATGGTGATCAGAACCCAGAGCAAGGGCCCGGTGGTCGGGAGCAGGGCGGTCAGTGCAGTGAGCATGGTTCCTCCTAATGTGTCGCCGGGCCGTGCGCTGCGGCGGTTCCCCCAGGTCACCAGGCCCGGTGCGCCGGGCCCGGGTAAAGGTGGGGGGTCTCTAATTCCCGAAGGCACGGCCTCTTCCGACGGAAGTAGGTAGGTTCGCGGCATGTCTTCTCCTGGTCCGGGCTCCGCTGATCAGCAGCTCGTCGAGCACGCGCGTCAGCACGGTTTCGTGGTGTCAGCGAAGCAGCTTGCGTCGTGGCGGCGGGCGGGGCTGTTGCCGGGACACACGAAGCGGGCGCTGGGCCGCGGGCGCGGGAGCACGTCGGTTCCGGACGATGAGGCATTCGGTCTGGTCGTGGCGCTCGCCCGGCTGGCGCGGAGGGGCGCTCGGCCCTCTCATCTGGCGCTGGCGCTGTTCGGCGAAGGGCACCCGGTGCCCGAGAAGACCGTGCGGGACGCCTTCGGCAAGGCGGTCCGGGGCCTGGGCGCCGGGCTCGGCGAGGAAGGTCCGGACGAGGGTGAGAACAAGGAGGAGTGGGCGGAGCGCATCGCCGACGAGGTGGTCGCCTCGGGACAGCGGGTGCGGCTCGTTCCCGCGCGGGTTCGTCGGATCGATGAGGGCATCGCCCGGAACATGCGTGACCGGGGGGTGGTTTGGCCCCCTCCCGAGCTGGCCGACCTGGACACGAACCCGGAACCTCCGAGCCTGTCTGGCGGGGAGGTCACGGCTGCCGCGGTGACCACGGTGCTGCGTGGAGGTGCCGCCGTCACGCCGCAAGGGATCGGTGACGTGCTGCGGGCCGTGCAGCCGACGGGGTGGGGCAACCCGGGGGCGTCACTGGCCGAGTACACGGTCGATGACGTCCCTGATGCCGCCCAGGAGGTGTTCCTCCCGGACGGCGGGATGAGCACCGTTCCAGACGGTGACGTCTGCGGCGCCCTGCTGAGTCTGGCGGAGACGGCCACCCTGGAAGACCTGCGGGACGCCTGGGAGGTGAGCGGGGCGACCCGCGAGTGGGCACTGGACCTGTGCGCACGGGTCGAGGCGGAGCTCGACGCCGGCGAGCTGGGCGACGCGGCCCTCGCCTGGCTAATGGGCAGAGCCTTCGTGTCGGGGCTGGTGCTGATGGCCCAGGTCGGAGACCGCCACTGGTCCCCCACAGACCGGGCGTCGGACTCCCTGATCCTGTTGATGATGCGGCGGTCGTTGCGCGACCTCGACGGCAAAGTAACGGACTGCCAATGGGAGCTTCTCGAATCCCCCGCCGTGCTGCCGGCCCCGCTGATCCCGTTCCTCCAACCGCGGCACGCCTCCGCGATCCAGTAGGAGAATCATGATTCAGAGCCCTCGTGAGACCATGGCGGCGGCCATGGCCGAAATGGCGGTGCTGCGTGCTCTTCAAGTGGCCGGTCGGCGCGTGCTCGCGCGGCGGAGCCGGGCGGTACGGGGCCCTCTGCGGACCGTCCCTCCGTGGGAGCTGCATGTCCATCTGCCGGTTGGCGATACCGATCTGGCGCTGCTCCTGCGGGATGCGTGGGTCATCCCGCAGGCCGTCGGCGTGCCCTCGACCATGATCGAGGCACTGGATCAGCACGTGCGAATTCTGCTTGCCGCCGGGCTCGGGTACCGCCGGGACGACTTGTTCAAGACCTTGTCCCGTCTGCCGCTGGAACAGCTGGTACTCCCTTGGGACGAGCCTGCCGGAACGGACAAGGCTCATGCCCCGAGCAAGTGATCCGGTGGAACTGAGGGCGGCAGGCGTCCTGCGGTACTGCACGGGTGAGACCGTCGAACCGTATGACCGCTGCCCTCGGTGCGGTGATTTCCACGAGGTGCGCGCTGCCCCCGACGGGCGCTTCGACTTTATGGGCGGCGATGATCGGGCAGTTGAGGTCACACAGGTGACCAGCAGTGTGGCTGAGCGGAACCGGCGCTCCTGGGAGCCGTACCTCAAGAAGCGTGCGGTAACCGAGTTGAATCTGGGCTGGCACGTAGTGTTCGAGAGTACGGCGAAGGCAACCTACGGGGGCCGCAAGGGGAACCCTCGCTTCAGGGATGCCCTGACCGTCGTCAGCCCGGCCCTGGCCGAGCTGGAACGGCGTGGTGTGCACCGCTTCACCCCTGGCACGGCCTGTAGCGAGCATCAGTTCCACGAGGAGGCGCGTGCCCGTACGGCATCCTGCGTAGTGCCGGAGTGGTCTCCGGCTGTTCCGTTCCCAGCGACACGACCATCGGCTACATCAGCGCCGGCCTGCTGACCGGGTCCGACCAGATGCCGGCTTTCAACCCGGACCACTGGGTCGGGAAGACCGAGAAGAACCGCCGCCAGGGAAAGCCCCCACCGCCCCTCTCCCCTCCCGGAACCACTCCGGATGGGCCCGGTGCTGTGGTCGTTCGATCCGGGCTTCCTCGCTTCACTGGAGAAGCGCCGGGCCGAGGACGAACGGAAGTCGGCCGAGACGACGCGAGCCCTTTTCCCCGGTCGCCACACCGATGCTGAACTAGCCGAACTGGCCCGCTGGGACGTGAGCGAACGGATCGCCCTCGCACGATCCCTGACCTGGCGGACCGCGCTCCCGGCGAACCCGCCGCCCATCGCTGACGCCGACGGGGGAACGGAACTGGTGGCCTTGCTGGAAGTCGAGTTCGGGCTGCACGAGGACCTGGCCCTGAAGCTCAACGCGGCTTCCGACCGACCGCGCCGAGAGGTGTTCTTCTGGCTCACATGGATGCGTTCCTCGGCGTGGCACCGCCTCGCCGCCCCGGGCCTGCTCAGGGCTTGCTCAAGTTCCGTTGAGGTCGGGCTTGGGGGTGATGCCCAGGAACCCAACTCGTGGCCTCGGACGTTGGCCGCTCGCCCCAGGAAGGGGCCTAGGAAGTGCGACGAGGGTTCAAGTCAGAAGCGGAACGGCTGGCGGACCGCGTGCGCACACAGCTCGGTGTGCCTTCCGATGCCTCCCCAGACATTCGTCAACTGGTTGAGCACCTGTGCGTGGAGGTGGTCGACGCACAGGAACTGGTCGGCATGGACAGCCTCCGAGAGCTCGAAGCACTGCAGCCCGGCGCGTTCTCCGCGGCCACCTTCCACCTGCCGGGTGGCCGCACCGTAGCCGTCTACAACCCCTGCAATGAGCCTGCACGCACCAAGAGCGACATCGCCCATGAACTGGCTCATGTCCTGCTCGGCCATGAGGTTCGCGAACTGCAGCAGATCGGGGGGCACACCTTCTTCACATGCGACCCAGAACAGGAAGGAGAAGCCAACTCGCTGGCTGCCTGCTGCTCCCCCGTCAGCTTCTGCTCCGCCACGCTTACGCCGGAGCAGATGCTGCCACCCTGGCAGCCGCAGCCGGCGTCAGCGTTCCCATGGCCCGCTTCCGCCTGAACACCAGCGGCGTCCTGCTCCAGGCCTGCCGTGGTCGGACAGCCGGTGGCCGCGGACGGTCTTGAGCGGCCTTGAAGCGAGAGTGGAACCTACCCATAGGGCACGCTACCCGCCGCCAGTTAGTCACCGAGCTGGAACTCAAACAGTGGGGCAGGTCAACCTGTCACCCGAGCCTGCACCAGACCCGACGATCACACCAGGTGCGGCGGCAGCACGCGGTTTGATGGTGGTTACTGTGAGCGGGCCTCCCGGGTGGATCGCCCGGGAGCCAGCGAATTGTGATCGATTGAGTGACGTGGGGAGCGGAGCATGGGTCGACTGCCCTCAAACAAGTATGCGGCGGTGTGCGCGGCCGGGCACTGCGAGGTGTACGTACAAGCAGGCGCCGGTGTCCGTGTCCGCCGGGGGGACCGGTGGCAGGTGTACTGCCCGGCCGATGCTCCGCGCGAAGGCGGGGCCGCCGCCGTGCAGCCAGCCGACGCTGGAACGGACGGTTTCGCAGCCAATCGGTTTGCGGGCCCGTGCATGGAGTGCTCGGTTCAGGTGGGGGCCGGGTCTGGTGTTCTCGTCCCCGACGACAACGGCAAGCGGGCCGTCCAGTGCCCGGTGTGCCAGGCCGTCGCGTTTCGGTGTGAACGCTGGGATGATAGCGACCAGTTCGGCACGAACCCCTGGATTACGGATGCGGTGCCGCCAGGATGCGCTGCAACTATTTCTCTGCGGATTCTGGCGCTGAACCGGGAGTGCTGGAAGTGCAAGGCGAGCACGGTGTGCGTGGTGGGGCTGTACCCGTCGCGTCCTGCCCGGACTGACCGCTGGGCCCGTTGGGTGGACGAGGACACGCGGGCCTGGGTGAAGCCACTGCTGGCCGGCGCACAGCTCGAAGGGATCGCCGAGTCGATCAAGCCGCGGTGGAGCTCCACTGTGAACGGGCGCTATCTGAGCAACGGGGGCCAGCGCTGCGACGCTCTACAGGGAGACTTCCCCGTGGAGGAGGAGGCATCCGATCTGGTCCGTGAGGACGGTGTGGACGCGCTGGACACTCTCCTGTCGGCACAGGTGCCCGCGCCGGTGTGGCAGCGTGTGGTCCACGGCGAGCGCGGATCCGGCAGTTCTCTGCTGATGTAAGGCGATGGCCCTCATGTGGCCTTGCTGCGATGGGTTGAGGGAGACCCACACCAGGATGAGTCCGGAGTCGATGGCAGACCCTACCCGGGACTTCCGGGCGGGCTGGTCAACTTCACTTTATGAGAAATCGCTTGGAGTAAAGCGGTTCCCGGTGACGATGCCTGCGACGACGGCGCGTTCCACCGTGGAGCTTGGAGGCCGGTGCGAGGTCACCCAGGCGAGCTCGTCCACGCGAAGGCTGCCGGCCTTTGTCTTCTCCGTCAGGTCGAGCACCAGCAGCTGTCCGAACGGGACGTTGGTGTTGCTGTACTCGGCTGCCTGCGCCAGGTACTTCCCTTCCAGATAGTCCCGATCACTGCTCGTCGGGTTCTTCTTGATCTCTGTCAGGTATCGGAGAGGTCCGAAGCTGACGAGGACATCGGCTCGGCCGAGGGCCTGGTTGATGGGCTCGACCTGGGCCAAAGTCCCCAGCTGTCCGGTGAGCAGCCACTGGAAGAAGTGATGCTGGAGGTCGTTCTCCAGAGGTACAGCGTCGCCGTCAGCCTTGTTGAAACGGCGCCGGTAGTCCCGGATCCGGACCCTCTTGTTGTGGGTGTCGAAGCGGCCCTCGCCGAACGCGGTAGCTGTATCGAGATCGGCTGCCGCTTTGAGGAACAGCAAGGTCTGCTCGACCAAAAGGGAAAAGGTGCGCCGTGTCTCACCGGTGAAGTCGGGGAAGGAGCTCAGCTGTGCCAGGAACCGGTTGAGCAAGGGCACCACGACGGGGTCGGAGTTGCGTAGCCGGGCGAGGTCCTCGGTGTAGGTGAGGCCGTCGATCTTTACCAAGTCATCGTCGCTGATGTTGCGTGCGAGGGCGGAGGCGACATCGATGCCGAGCTTCCTGACGGTGGTGGGCGCAAACCGGTAGGCGCGTTCCACGTCGTTCTCCGAGGGGTCGCTCTCATCCGCGCCGTCCCCGGCAGGTGTGTGGGCTTCGCGCCCGGCCAGCGTCGCCGTGGAGGCGATACGGCGATCGATGTTGGCCACCAGGGCTGCGGCAGTTGGGTGGTCGAAGCCGGTCCCGGGGTGCTGTTCCGGTGCAGTAGCGGCACGCCGCAGCGTAGCCAGCAGCGCCTGGCGCCGCAGGAAGGAGTCTTCCATCGCGGGCTCGACCAGCAGGGCGAGCCCTGAGCCGTCTCGACTGCCCAGCGGGCGCACCGTGCGGGATGCGCTGTAGGCACTCAGGACGTCGTCCAGGGCCGTCCACGGCTCCATCCAGACGTCGTCCTGCAAGAGCTCTGCGGCACGGTGCAGGCGCAGGACGAGTCGGCCCCAGGCTACTTCCGCCGCGAGTTGAGGCTGCAGCCATGCGGGTTGATGCATGCCCCAGTGCCCCGCGTCCCTGCGGTGCAGCGCCGTATCCAGGCGCGCCGCTGCCGTGGCGACTGCCGTCGCGTTCCCGGCGGTGAAGGCGAGGACGGCGTCGCAGACAACCGCGTACACCTGGGCGTCATGGCGGGCTTCCTCCGCGGCCTCGGCCGCGTTAAACCATTCCCGGGCGGTGGTGATGTGCTCACTGACCTCGTCCAACGACCGCGCGGACAGAGCGGATCGCAGGTGGTCGCAGCCGAGTTCCACGAAGGCGTCGACGTCGCTGGCTTCGTCGCCGGCAAGTTGGGTGAGCAGGGAGCGCACGGTCTCGGTGATGAGCTGTTCGTCCTGGGACCAGCAGTCCAGGGCGAGACCGAGAATGCGCGGAAGACGCTCGAGGAAGTCCTCGGGGCCGTGTGTGTCCAGCTCTTCGAGGGTGCCCCACACCTTTATGGGGCTCACCATCTTGGAGACGGCGAGCCGGACTGCTCCCTCCAGCCGCGCGGCCGCCAGGAGCGGCACGGACTGGATTGCGTCGAAAAGGCCGGTCAGGAGGGCTCCGTTGAGGGGCTTGGCCAGGGCCTTCGCCGCGTTCGTACTGCCGAGCAGCGTCTCCAGAGCCGAGGTCAGGTGCAGGACGCTGAGCTGCCGGGCAAAGCCGGCGGAGAACTGCGCCGCCGCCTGGTCCCATACGCGATCGCCACGGTCGAAGGCGTGGGTGATGGCCTCAGCGAGCAGTGGCGCATAGGGGCCGGATGCGACCTCTTCGACTTCACCGTGTACCACGGTTTCGGATAGGCCCACCGCTTCGAAGGTGATCATCTGGCCGGAGTCCGCCAGATCGTTCAACCGGCCGGCGAGCTGCGTCATGACTGGCCTCCCTCCGGCGGCGTGTTCACCGTCACCACAACGGTTTGCCTGCTGCGGCTTCCAGGATGCGATCGTCTCGGAGCACGTCGTGGGCCAACACCGAGTCTGCGGTAGTGATCAGCACCTGGAGGTTGGATTCCGCCGCCAGGATGAACAGCTCCCGCAGCAGGGTGTGGGCATCCAGGTCCTGGACCTCCTCGGCCTTCGGGCTATCGATCAGGAGCAGACCGGGATGTGTGGAGATCCCGTGCCGGGCACCTACCCGCAGCAGCGCGATCACCACGGCGATGCGCAGACGCAGCCGCTCACCCGCGCTCTGCTTGCCGAACCAGTCCTCGACGCTGCCGTCCTTGACGACCTTCAGCCGGGCCGCGCGGTCGATCTCCACTGCTTCCAGAGAGGTGATGCCGAACCTGCGTCCGAGCTGCAGGATCTCCTTGTTGACCTCCGCGAAGAGGAGAGAAGCTGCGCTCTTGCTGTCGCCTTCGAGTACCCGGGTGCCAGCTTCCAGGACCCTGATCGTCGTCTGCTCGACCGGGTCTTCGGTCACTGCCGGAAGCTGCGGGAACACCGACAGCGCGCCCTCCAGCCGCAGTACTGCTTCCTGCGCCAACAGCCGCTCAGGCAGCTGCGTGACGGCGCGGGCCTTTCGCAGCCGGTCCTCGACGGCCGCCAGATCGTGGGTGAGGCGGGCAAGGGATGCCTCGGCCTCCTCCAGCGCCTGGCGTGCTTCCGTCTCCGCGACGGTGGACTCCGACAGCCGTTGGCTGGCCTCAGCGGTGACTTCCTCGGGCGTCTCGTCGTCCCCTGCGACGGGGCGCAAACATACGGCGCACGCGTGCGAGTGCCGCTCCTCGGACTTGCGGTCTTCAGCGATCTCCTGATCACAGCGGGGACAGGCTTTGGGGTCCAGACCGTGAAAGAGCACCCGTGCCGTGGCGCTCTCGGTGACATCGTTGAGGGTCTTTGCATCGCGCTGCCGCTGTTTGCGTGCCCTACGGTGCGCCTGCATCAACTCCTCCCACAATTCCCGGGAGTCGGCGACCTGGCGGGCCAGTTCGGCTGCCTCTACGGCTAGTTCGGCCAGCGACTTTCCGTCGTCCGCCGGACCCAGGGCCGCGAGTCGTGCGCGAGCCGCGCCCAGGTCGGCCTCGACTTGATCCCGCTCGGCCTGGCGTGCGCTCACTGCCCCTTCCGCCGCGACCCGACGGTTCTTGTACTCGGCGGTGCGCACGTCGTAGGCAGTCTTGACGCGGGTCAGGGTCGCCGCGGCCGGCAGATCCAGGAACACTTGCAAAAGCCGGCCTGGCAGACCGCTCATGATCTGGTCCCCCAGCAGCGCCTTGTCCCCACCGGCGGGCAGGTAGATCGCCCCGTAGTACGACGGCCAGCCGTGCGTCTGCGTACTGGTCTCCTTAAAGGAGTTGACCAGGGGTTGCAGATCGAGCCGGTCCATCATGAGGGCCTGGACCCGGCTGGCGTAGCTGTCCGAACTGTCGGCCCTGACCGCGGGCGTGACGTCGCGTGCCGCATCGGGCGTACGCACGGCCTGAAGCGCCTGGACATCCGGAGCCATCAGAACGACAGCAGAAGTGATCTCCCCGTCCCTGAGGTCGAGCCGGAAGCCCATCGGCTGCCCCGCGACCACCACGTCGAGGTCCAACTCGGTCAGCCAGTGCCGTACTCCGGCCTGCAGGCCCCGGGGAACACCACGCAGGCACCAGGTGATCAGCTCCAGGACACTGGTCTTGCCCTTCAAGTTCGAGGCCACCAGGGCAGTGAGCCCTGCGGAGAAACGCAAGGTCGTGTCAAAACGACCGGGGTCAAGGCTTCCCGTGCGCACACCCGCCACCCGCAGCCGATGCAGCCGAAGCCCCCGCGGCCGGGCCGGAGTGTTCACCAGCGGAAGACCGTACGTGTTGAACACGTCGCGAACATTCTCGACGGTCGCCCTCGAAGCGACGGCGATCCTGGACTCCAGTGACGCCTCAGTGCCCCTCACGATTCCCCCGCCCCCACGCTGTTCATCTGTGCCTGAGCCCGCAACCTATCCAGTCGCTGCCGTGCCTGTGTGCTCACGGAAGCGATCCGTGTGCCGCGCGCTGTCTCGGCGTACTCGCGCTGCAGGTACTGCCGGGCCTTCAAATCGCTACCCCCCAGCCCGTCGGCGAGAGCGATGACCAGGGCAACCCTGTCGACGTAGTACGTGAATGCGGGCGCGGAGCTGACGATCTCGTGGACTACCTGCCGACCGGCGCTCAGCAGGTAGTAGTCGTGCTGGCGGACGCGGTTGACAGTGCCCCGGCGCCGCCGGACCACAAGACCGGCACTGCGCAGCACAGCGAGGGCGTCGTCCAGCGGCTCGTACGCGCCGAAGTGGTGGCGCAGCATCGGGTATCGGCGGACCTCCGGCTCCTCCGAGTCCAAGATCCGGCCAGCCCACCGCAGGAGGCCGGGCTCCTGGCTGCTCTCGTAGTCGGTGAGCAGCTCATCGGCCAGGTAGTCCGGATTGCGGAGCCAAAAGTCCAGCTTCTGCAGTCTCACCTGCGTCCGGACAACGCCCACAGCGTCCGTGAGTCCCGGGTCGGCGAGGTCGGCTTCGGTCGGGGCCTCGCTCGCCCCGTCGATCAGGAGCAGGATCCGTACGGCGTCCTGCTCTCGGCTCGTGACGGGGGCGTCGTCTTGTGATTCAGCAGCCTGATCGTCCACCGGACTAAGTTACCCCTCGTCAATCGATCAGGAAGCCCCTCGCGCCTTCTTGGACAACTGCTCGACCTGGTGCCGCGTTCGCACCTGATGTCCTACGCCGCCGAAGTCTTCCGCGACCTGAAGAACCCGAAGGTGGCGCTGACCTAGAATAAGTAGGCTTCCGCGATGGCCCCCGACGTCTTCACCTGCTCAGGCGGCATGCGCTTGGCCATCGTCGGCGCCGGCCATCTCCAAGCCCGCGACCTTGAGCACGGCCATGCCTCGGCCGGTCCGCCGACATCCTCGCCCGCGTCCAGTCCTCCCGACCAAGGACTACGTCCGCAAGTTCACCACCGAGCTCGCCCCGTGGCGACGTGAGCAGACTGTCCATGAATTCGTCCAGCGCACCCGCAAGGAGCTTGGGGAGAGGCCTGAGTCAACTGCACGATCCGAACGGGGTCTCCCTCAACGTGAGGCGGGTGACCACATCACCCGCTTCGGTCTGCCGTGTCAGCTGTGAGCGCAGCCGTTCGATCTCGTCGTGCTGGGCAGCCAACCGCGAGATCGCTAGCACCCTGAACTCGGTCAGCTTCGCCAGTTCGCTGTCTCGCCGGGACACCCGGTCCCTCAGCTCGGCATTCTCCTTCTTCAACCGTTCGAGCTGCCCGGCGCGGGGATCGACGATCTCGCCAGCGTCCTGCAGCGCCTGGACGCGGGAGGTGAATTCCTCGGCCAGATGCTGTTAGGCGCCCGGCCGACTTGTGTCGTCACGGTTCCGTTTCGCGTAGAAGCCAGTGCGGGTCACGCCCGAGAGCAGGGCGAGCGTCTCCAAATCGGCCTTGTCGTGAGCGTTGAGCCGCGGCACGTTACACCGTCCCTTCCAGCACCGGGGTATCGACTTCGGCGACCACGCGCAGGGCACGCTCGCGCTCGGGGATCAGCCGCTTGCGCTCGCCCGGCGACACCCGCGGGCTATCGATGAACACCGTGAGCGACTCGGCTTGCCCCGCCCACACCGGCCTGTGGCAGGGATGGTGTGTGGCCTGCGGGCACCGAGCCGAGTCGCACATGCCCACTAACGACTTCGTGGCGTCAGGGGTCCCGGCGAGCCGGAGGCACAGTGCTTTGGTCGGGTCACGGAACCAGCAGAAGGTGGCCGGCCCGACGTGCAGGGTCTGGGCCTGCTTGCGTAGGAGGCTCTCCAGGTGGGCGTCGTTCGCGAGGACCTTGGGGTGGGACCGGCTGCTTCCTTGAGTTCCGCATCCACGTGGGCGAAGGCCTCGATCAGGCTCCGTGCGCCGGGGCCAGCGGGCAGGCGGCCAGCCTGGATGTCGCGAAACGCCTGCACCGTCAGCTGGACATGGTGCTCGTCCTCGGCCTCCTCGATCTCGGCGAGGAACAGCCGCTGCGATCCGCCGGGGCGCAGCTCGACGGCTGCAGCTCGACCGGGGACTGCACTGCCCCCGAGTTATCTAAGTTGCTGACCCTCGACTCCACCAAACTCCGTTAAGACAACCCACACCCTATGATTCCGACGGCAGTCTCCCTAGGGCTACGGTTCCACACCCCTCCTCTTCCCCCCTCACCCTGGTGCCAGCGCGGCGGTGGCCTGTGCAAGCCTGCACGTGATCTTCAAGAAGCGTGACCGGCTGTAGCTGGGAAGCCGCACGGCCTCCCAGCTGGGTCTGCAATGCTTCTCGGATGACCAGCAAGAGCAGAGGACAGCACAGCAGGGTCAAGTCTTCTGTCCCCGCTCAGCCAAACGAACTGGGCGGCGGTCCCGGGGAGACCTTGTGGGCAACCACGCGGTCGGGAGCACGGGCCGGACGTGGGTTCCACTATCAGGACGCTGTCGGGGCCTGGCTGTGCGGCCGCGTCATCTCCGGTGCACTCGATGCCGATCGCATCGTCCCCGAAGGCCTGGAAGACCTCTCATGTGAGGGGCCGACGCCCTGGCACGTGCAAGTGAAGTCCCGCCAGGAACGGATGGGCGACTTCACCGCTCCGGAAGTTGCTGGGCATCTTGTCACCATGGCGCTAGCACACACGAAGCGCATCAAGGCAGGTGTGGCAGGCCGGTCCCTTCTTGTGCTAGAGCGGCCGATCGAAGGTGAATGGCTCACCCAGTGGGGCGCTCCCCTGAGTGACCTCCCGCAAGGCCACCGATTACTACAGGCGTTCAACGCCAATGCCGCCAAGGCCGGCCTGAGCAAGGACGGCATCGACGCATGGTGCAATGCCGCCAGTCTCTACGTCTTGCCTTGGCGTGCCGCCGCCGAGGACACCCGCAGCGCTGTAGCCCATCGACTCGGGCTGATACCGGCAGCTGCGGAGACAGTCGTCCTGGCTCTACGCAGCGCCGTCGCACGTCAGGCCGATGCCAACGCTGAGACAAGCCTGCAGGGAGCAGCAGGGCTGAGTCGAACGAATATTGCACGGATGGCAATCGAGGTCGCTGAAACGATCGACCACGCATCACTGGAGGAGGCACTGACCACTGGCCTCTGCGAGCCGGTGGACTTCGACCGACCGCTCTCGTCAGCCGGCTTCCACGAAGGCATCGACGTGCAGCCTGGCCACATCGCTGCCGGTCTTCCGGCTCCTCGCCCGACCCTAACCGGGCAGGCAGCAGACGCGATCCATCGAGGTCAGAGCGTCCTCGTGACCGGCCCCTCTGGTATCGGCAAGTCCACCGTGATGTGGACGGCCGCCTACGTGACCAGGCATGTGCTCTGGCATCGCATCAGGCGGCTGCAGGCCGACGACGCTGTCCCTCTGGTGAGGCTGGCGAAGGCGTTGCAGCCCTCGGTCCGTTCTCCGGTCGGATTCGTCGTTGACGGCATCGGCATCGGAGCGGCCGAGGCGTGGGATGTCCTGTACCGCGAGCTCGCCCCTATCCCTGGTGTCCTGCTCCTGGGCTCGGTCCGGAGCGAGGACCTGCTGCCCCTTCAAAGCCGGGCCGACTGTACCCAGATCAAGGTGACCCTCGATGAGGAGGTCGCTGAGCAGATTCACGCCGGGCTGTTGGCTACCGGAGCCACGGCGGCTGCGCATTGGCGAGAGGCGTACAACGCGGCAAACGGATTGACCCTGGAGTTCACTCACCTCCTCACCCGCGGGCGAAGGCTCTCGGATCTCCTGTCCGAGCAGGTCGAACGGCGAGTCATCGAAGGGCGAGAGACAGAGATCGAAATCCTGGCCAGGATTTCGATCGCCCACCGTTGGGGCGTCGATCTGCCCGTACGAGCACTTCAGCAGCAGCTGGAGCTGGGAAACACGGACCTCCGCATAGCGCTGTCCCGCCTGGCTGATGAGCACCTCATTCACGAGCGGAGCGGACGGCTGTCCGGGCTGCACCAGCTTCGCTCGGCACACCTTGCCGACGCCGTGCACGCGATTCCACCGCCGGTCTTGGACGAGACCGTACTCGCAGTGATGCACATGCTGGCAGACTCACAGCTTCAGCCGTTCATCGCCGGCGTCCTCGCCGACCACCCCGAGCTGGATTCCGTCGTACTGGACCAGATCGCAGTCCGACTCGCCAACCGCCCCTCGGTGGAGGCGACCATCGGCGTTCTGCAAGCTCTTCGCCTGGTCGACGTCAACCGCATCGCGGCCGCCTGGCTCCGAATCCTCGACCGGCACCGGATCCCACCCGCGTTGCGCCGCACCACCATCCAGTTCGCGCTCGTGGACGGAGAGTTGCTGCCACAGCTCAAACCCGAGATCGCTGCGGCCATCACTGAGATCCGGGCAGCCGATTCGTCCGGTTCGCCACTGCGCGACAGACTCGCGGAGCGACTCGGCACGGCAGCCATCAGCCTCCTCCTGTCGGAGTGCGGGGAGCCGGTCGAATCTCAGCGGTTGCTCGCCGTCCTTGCCGGGACGGCTCTGGATCTCACGGATTGGCCGGCAACCCTCTCCGGTTCCCCGTTCAGTCAACTGCTCGCCAATGCACCGGTCGATCTCCTGGGAGACATTCTTTCCACCGCCTGGGCGGCGTCGGTCCCCCTGGCCGAAAAGCTGTTGAAGATCGCGGGTGGAGAGGAGCACGTGCTACGGGCCATTACGGCCCATTCGCCGTGGATCACTGAGGCGTCCGTCGTCAATCGTGAGGGCAGCCGGGTCGCGTTCGCCCGCCTGCTTCTCGTGTCGGATCAGGCGCGGCCGGACGCGGAACGAGAGGTCAGAGAGCTCGGGCGGCTGCTGCTGCGCTGTCTTCCACAGTGCGACAGTGTCGACGTCCAGAATCTGACGCCCGGCGGCCTACCCCTCACCATCGGTGACTTCACCAGCGGAGTCAGCCGCCTGAAGCGGCAGTTCGATAGACCCTCCGCCTCGATGGCGTGGACACGCACGCGCGCGTTGATCGGTGCAATGGTGGCTGGCCAAGCCGACTGGACCACCCGAGCCGCGACCGCAGCCTCTTCACTCCCCGTGCTTCACCGGTATCTGACGCATCTGACCCGGATCTGGTGCGTCGGTCGTGGTCGGCCCAAGGATGCCGAGGACCTGCGCACGGCGCAGGCAGCGCTACAGAGTTGGGCCGCCTCACTGACGCTCCCCGTCGACACTTCCTTTCTGTCCACGCTGCCTGTCGGCGATGACGTGCCAGGAGGTGGAGCCGACCACCTGCAACAGCTCATGAACGGAATTGCCGAGAACCTCACGGCAAGGCTCGTAGACCCCAAGGGGTACGCAGCGCTAGCCAGCTACGTGGGCGACTCCCTGACGCACCTCGCCTTGCAGGTACGGGATGAGGAGCGCTGGGACCTCATCGGCCAGGAGCCTCCGGATGTCCTCGATCACCTTGTGAGCACGCTCTCCGACTTGCACGCAGTTCTGGCCGAACTCGCCTGGGGCACTCTCGAACCTAGGAAACTCACAGCCACGGCGCGGTCAGGGCCCTCCGCACAGGCACTCGGTCGAGCAGCAGACCTCGCCCGCCGAGCTGCCGGTGTGCGGGCAGAGACCGTGCCTCTGAAACTCCAGTCTCATGCCAGGTCAGCAGGGCTCCATGTCAGCCTGTACACCAGACCCATCTCCGAGCCAGACTCAACGGAGTGGCCCGCCGTGGAACTCGCAGTGGGCGTAGAGCTCGTCGAACTCATCCAGTGGCCAGCGGCAGTGGAGCAGCTGTGCTCGCTCCTGAAACACGATCCAGGCACCCAGGGCAGCCGTAGGTCTGTCCTGCTCGTTCCTCTCTGCGACGGCAAGCCGGTAAGGCTTTTGGCGCGACAGCTTCAGACGACTCCGTGGCCGGGATTCGACCTGTTCGACACTTGGAGCGCCGACCTTCCCAAGGCACACCCGACTCCTTTCGCCGATGCTGCCATCGCCGCCCACCAGGCCCTCCAGTGCCTCTCCGGCCTGGCTCACCTCGCGACCCTGCGGGACACGGACCCGAGACACCAGAAGACCGCCGACGAGGCGGTGAAGCATTTCCAGCAGGCACGCCTCGTGATCGCGGGCCTCCGCCAGGGGGATCCGGTCATCAGTATGACTCTCGACTTCCTCGACACCCTTGCTCGTCGGGTCGAGAGCGAGATCACTGAGAACCCATCCGTCGAAAACTCTGACGTAGCCAACCTCGCAAGCGCCATCGCTCAAGGAGCAGTCGGCCGTACAACAGAGGACTATCTGCAGATGGAAAGCATGATAGCCATCACCCTGCAATGGGACCTCGATCCCGACCGTGCGGCACGACTTCTCCAAGCGACCGACTAATGAAGGCCTAAGCGCGCCGAGGATCAGTCGGCCAGCCGCCGATCGAGAACCACAGGCCGGACATGATAAAGTATCACGCCTACGGAAGCCGGGCGCACTCGGCTGCCGTAGGCGCAAGATCTCAGATGTGGGGACGGCCCGAAAACCGTCGGCCGCTGCGCACAGCGCGATGCTGGCAGCCTGCCTGCCAACCGCGTAGAAGAGATCCGACGTCCCGGTAGGCCGAAGTGTCGGGTATGCCCCGGGGGAAATCGGAAACGAAGCGCGTGCCGATACTGGCGTTCGTGTACGAGCCTGCCGACGACCTGCCCTTCGGGACGGTCGGCATCGCGCTCGACCACGCGGCCGGGGCGCGCGGCCTGCTGCAGCTCGTCCCGCCGCTCCCGGCCTTCCGCGTTGGAGAGGGTGCCGGACATCAGGCCGGCAATGAGGGAAATGTAGAACTCTCGGACCTCCCACAGCCGAGAGGCGATGCCGCGGTGGGCCTCGGACTCCTCCTCGAACTTGAAGGTCTTCGTCCCAAGGCTCATCCAGCTGACCAGGAGCGCGATAGAAGAGGTCACGAGGCTCGTGAGCACTGCGTTGCCGAGCAGGCCGACCACCGCCGCCAGGAAGGTGCCCGAGCTGATCGCGGTGAGAGCAATGGGGACACCCTGCTGCCACCGGTGCTTGGTGAAGCAGATGTCCGCTTGCGTCTCATAAGTCTTGTGGCTGAAGACCACGCGCCCGAAGGCCTCTCGCATCTGCGCCAGAAGGTACGGGTCGCGGTCAGGTACCGCGTCGCTCTCGGGTGTCAATTGGTCCCTACTCGGTCGAGGACTGCTGGACATGCGCCTGAAAGTCAGTTGCGCATCTTCTGAGTATGGCGGCGACCACTGACACTGCGAGTAGGTGAATTCACATGACGCCGCGCAACACAAGCTGCCAAGCTGTGCACCCGTGATCACACGGATACGCAGCCGGGCCACCGAGGTTCGCGCCAGGCTGGAAGCGCACCGTCGCGGCTTCCAGGAAGGGTTCGACAGCGCACGACGGCGCCACAGCCGCGCGATGCTGTCCGACGTGCAGCAGTCGCTCAACGGGATGCAGGCCGGCTGGCAGATACCAAGAGCCGTCGCAGACGGCGTACAGGCGTGGGCGTTCAGCGCTGCTTTGTGGTTTCCGTTCCGCAAGTGGTGCTTGCGGATGGCGTTCGCGTTGTGGTTCGTCGTGCTTCTGGTCGCCACCGAGTACCCGTTTGATCATGCGAGCCTCGCATCGCTCTCGGGGAACGCCATCGTCGACACGGCACCATGGCTGAGGCTCAAGTCAATCTCGCTGTGGCATCACCCCGGTCTCGCTCTCGAATTTCTTCGCCACCTTGCGATGAGATGGATCTTCATCGTCTTGATCTTGTACGGGCTGTTCCGATGGGCGCCCAATGCCGAGGTCCACCGCCGCCTGGAGCCTCCCCAGTGGACACACCCACTGCAGCGGTTGATCAATTCCCTGGTGTGGGCTGCGACGTTGGAGCGCAGATTCCGATCAACCGCGGCGCTCGCCTACGCAGCCAACCGTTGCGGGGTTGCCTATACGACGCCGAGGACTCCTTGGGGGCCGTCAGCTGCCGAAATGGCAGAACGGGCACTACTGAACGCGGAACGGACCGTACTGAATGCCTGGCGACGCTGGCCCAGACGGAGCCAGCGTGCGGTAAAGGACCGAAGAATGGCCCTACAACAGCACGCGGGACTTGTCGCGGCCGCCCTCAGGAAGGAAGCCCGACGCCTTGACGGGCCCGACTGCGACGAGGCGCTGAAGCGGATCGCGGAGATGCTGATCACCATCGGCGAGCGCTACTCCGACGGCCACTTGGGGGCACTGCTGCCGGAGAACGACCTGGAAGGACTGACGGCAGTCCGGCATCGTGAGGGATGGCAGCTCACCCTCATGGTGGGCGGCATCGTTGCCGTGACAGGTGGCGCGGTGGCTGTCGGCCTCCCCGATGGCGCCACCGCCGTGGCGATACCCGCCCTGGCAGGGTTGGTGATGTGGTGGACCAATAAGCGAAGGGGCGGTCGCGAAACTCACGAGGCATTCGATCTCTTTCGGCCTCGGTGACACGACCAATGCCCGCTTGTCCTCAGCTTTAGGTACAGAATTGCTGTTGGGCGTATCGGTAATCCACGGGTGAGGTGTGGCAACGAAGCACCTCATGGACGCTGTCGCGCTCGCCGCAATCTTCCCGGCACCCGTTGCCCTACAGAGCCAGGTCGAAGGCCGCTCGATGCTGAAGGCCGCTCGATGCTAATGAACGCCTTCCCTGTGGTCGTGGAGAAGTTCGGGACACCTACGCCTGGGCAGAGGTGTCCCGCTCCGGACTTGCTCGTGAAGGACAGCATCTCGGTCCACGCCGGAACGGCGTGCAGCCGGAGGGGCGAGAATTGGCCAGGCTGTGACCGGTGTTGTGCTTCAGGCTCTGGAGCAGCAGGTGGGGCGTAATGTCGGTAGTGGGGAGTTGCTGACGCACCATGGGGGGACGCTTGGCCGGTATGCGCGGGCAAGAGGGGCCGGACCTGTTCTCCGGTTCGCATCCTGAGGATGACTTGCAGGCACAGTTGCCTCCTTTCATCGCTCCTGTCGCGGCATCTCGCGGTGCGGTGGTAGAGGACGCCACGTCGTTGCGGATCGCCGAGGCCATCCACGACGCGTTTGGTGATCTGTCGTCCGAGCGAGGCTTGACGCGTTCCGAGCTCGAGGCGGCCTGCTCTGCGGTGGCTGGTCCGGAAGCGTTCGAGCAGCGGTTCGGGGTGTTCGTCGCGCTGCGGCTGCTGGAGCGGGTGCGGGAGAAGGCACACGAGGGCCGCTACGTGTTCAATCCCACCAGCGGCGCCGCGCTGCTTGTCTTCGAGCGTCTCGCCGAGGCCGGTGGGGTGGAGGAGATCATGACTCTTCTTGACCGGACGCAGCGGGATGTGGCCGACGGAGTACTGGACGAGAAGGAGCTGGTGCGCAGGCTCAGGCGTGTGCGGCGCGACTTGCGTATTACCACGGACTACCTGCTGCGACGCGTCCGATCCCGCCCGATCGAGGAGCTGCTCGGGCAGCGTCATCATCATCGTGCGAAGGCGGCGCTGATGGTCAACGCCCGGCAGTTGGTGGAGATGGTGTCCCGCGGCTTTCCAGGGCTGCGGGCGGATGGGACACACCTGATCCGGGAAGCGCTGCGCTACTCCGCGGCCGTCGACGAGTTCTATGACCGGCTGCTGGCCCAGGCCACTACGCGGCGGGACTTCAGCATGCTCCCGGCGGAGCAGTATCGGACGGCTGCACTGACGTCGTCGATGGCGGCGCTGGCCCGTGTGTTCTCGGAGGTGGTGTTCGATCCGCCCGCAATGCAGGTGTCGCCAGCGGGGATTTTGGAGGCGGCCGAGAAGCACCGTCCGCCCGCTCCACGGAGGCGGGCCGCTCCCCCACCGGAGCCGGCGCCGGGGCCCGATCCGGTCGAGACGGCGCGGGCGCGTGCCGCTGCACTGCGGGAACAGCGTCTGGCCGCGATGGAGTTGCTGATCGGCGGGCGGGACGAAGCGGACCTGACGCAGGCGCTGCGGGGCCGGTCGTGGAGGGCGGCTGTCACGATGCTCGCCCGAGTTCTGCGTGCCTCGGCTGACCCGTCAGTGCCGTTCATGGTGGAGGTGTCCGGCGGGCTCGCGATCGATCCGGCCGGACCGGTGACGTACGCGTCTCCGGTGTCGCTGTTCCGTGTCCCGCAGGACACGTCCGCCGTCGATGAGCTGTCACAGACCCTGCCGGAAGACACCGATGAGCGGTGACGACGCATACCTGCTGGCCCGGGCGCGGGCCCTGCGGGTGGTTCTGGTGCCGGACGAGGCATACGTACTGCAGCACCTGGGCCGTGCGGCGGAGGCTGTGGAGCGGAGACTGGTCGCCCTCGCTGCGGTCGACGGTGCCGCAGGGCTTTTGGTGGCGTGGGGGCAGGATGTTGAGCTGGCCGGGGTCGGCCAAGAGCGGGGCGGCACGCACCGGGAGGCTTCGCCGTCGGTGCTGCTGATGCTGGGGGCGTGCCTGCGGGCGTGTTGGACGGATGTGGAACACGCCCCCTACCCCGGCACAGCTGCGGCCGAGGAGGACGTGCTCGCCGCGGTCGTGCCGCCCGATGCGATAACGGTGCGTACGGGCATCGCACAGTTTGCGATGACGGCCCCGTACCGCAAAGCGCTGCGGGTGTTGCGGGCGTGCGGGTATCTAGCCGCAGACGCCGGGGACGGCATGGTGCGGCTGGGGCCGGTGGTGGCGGCCTGGCCGGAGCGGGACGTGGACGAGCTGCGCCGCGGCTATCCGGTGCTGCCTCATATCGGAGAAGGGTAGCGGCGTGAATACAGGGTTGTTGGAGGCGTTGTCGCCGCAGCGCCAAGCGGATGTGCAGGCCGCGGTGTACGCGGTGGAGACGTCGATGCTGCCGGTGCCCGCCTCCGGCTACCGGGCGTTGGCCGAGACGCCGCTGCGGATGGTAGTCGAGAGCATGCTGGCCTCGGCGGGCCGGACTCTCCTGGCAGTCGGCCCCGGTTATTTGTCCGGCTACGACGATAAAATCCGCGGGCGGCTGGTGCGGGAGGGGCTCGGTGTCCTGCCCGTCGAGGACCGCGCAGTGCTGACGCTGGTCGTCCTGTTCTCCGTGGTCATCCCACGGGCGTCCGGTGCGGTGCTCCCGGGGACGTTGTGGACGCAGGGCGAGCCGGTGCGCAAGGAGCGGTTGCGGGAGGCCGCCGTCTCCGACGGGGTCCTGGACGCTGCCCTGAGGCGACTGGCCGACGCCGATCTGGTGCGCTCGGGCCGGCCGGGGCTGTTGCTCGGGCACCAGTTCCTGCGGCTGACGCCCCGGATCGAGACAAGGCTGTTCGAGGAGCTGGTGCTGCTGGCGGACCCGCACGGGGCGCTGGCCGAGTCCATCCAGCGTCGCCGGGAGGGGCCCGGCGAGGTTCGGAGCAACGGCAGGGAGGCGAGCGGTGGTTGAGGCACTGCCCGGTCTGGATGAGCGCGGGGTCGTCGGGGGCCGACATCTGGTCGCCCTGCAGACCTTCGACATCGCACGGCTGACCACGCACGCGGTGCCGGTGGTGCCGGAGGGGTTCATCGCGGTGTCTGGCATGGGGCCGCGCGAGGACTCCAACGGCTCCGGCAAGACCTCGTTCCTCATCGCGGTCTCCGTACTGCTGGCTGATCCGCAGTGGCGATTCGAGTCCAATGGCGGCCGGTATGCCAGCGAGATCCTCTTCAAGCCTGATGCCGCAGGGGTGGACCGGGCCCAGCAGGCGTCGGCCGCACCGCATGGCTATGTGATCGGGGTCTTCGCCGAGCCGGACCGTGCTCCTGCGAGCGCCCTGACGGTGTGGGTTCGGATCGCGACCACCGCGCCCTACGTGCAGGCCAAGTGGGCGCGGGGACTGCATTTGGCCGACGGGGCCACCCACACCGAGCGCACGCAGCAGGCCGACGCGTTGTGGCGCGAGCTGGGCGGCGGAGTGGTATCGGCTCGCCGGATGGCTGGGGAACTGTACGGCAACGCCCCTCGGTGTCTGACCTATCTCGATACAGCACTGCGTCCGGCCGTGCCGTCGCTGCTGAGCCAGCAGCTGTCCGAGATGGAACCGGAGGCGATCGGCGCCTCGCTGATCGCGCTGTCGGGAATGACCGAGCTGCTGGAGCAGGAGGAAACGCTGCGCGGGCAGGCGCTGGACCGCCAAGTGCGCATGGCTCAGATCCGCAAGGAGAACGAGGAGGCGGACACCGCGGACGAGACCGTCCTGTCGGGCGTGCGTGCCCGGGACGCGGCCCGGCTGGCCCTGGAGGAGGGGCATTCGCAATGGCGGCAGTACGTCGCGGCCTGCTACGTACGGGCCACCGAAGCAGACCGGGAGCTCGTGGCCAAGGGCGGCGGGCTGCGTAAGACGGCCGCGCAGTGCCAGGAGGACGCCCAGGGCACCCGGGACGGCCTGGATTCGCTCCGCGCGGCCACCGGTCTGTCCGAGGCAGCAGGAGTGGCCCGACAGACCTGGTCAGACGCCCAGGACCTGCTGCGGCAGGCGGAACGCCAGCGCACCCAGCTGGAGACCCGCAAGGAGGACCTGAAGGGGCAACGGACGAAACTTCTGCCACAAGCAGAAGGATGGCAGGGCACACCCGTCGACACGGCCCGGCAGCAGCTGGAGGCTGCCCGGGGCCGGGAGTTCACCGCCGGCCGGGACCTGCAGGATGCACAGGAGACGATGAAGGCCGCCGAGCGGGTGCTGGCCGAGGTCGAGCAGGGCCGGCACGGGCAGGCCGGTGCCGCCATCGCCGTCCTGGAGACCGTGGGCATCGGCGCCGTGGGACTGCTGGACCAGCTGCATCTGTCCGAGGCGGCACGCCCAATCTGGGAGCCCCGGCTGAGCCCGTGGCGCGACGCCGTGGTGGTGGACGCGGGACAGGCGGACGAGGCACTGGAGGCCCTGCGTTCGCTGCCCGGAGCTCTGGTCGTCGTCGGCGATCCTGCCGGTGCCCCGACCGCCATGTTCGACGGTGTGAGCAGCGATCGTTGCATCTCCAGTTTCCTCACCGCCCTCGAGCAGCGCCTCGCGGTGCTGTCCTGCCCGTCCGGGGCGCGCGACGATCGCCTGCGCCTGACGGTGGTCGGCGGGTTCGCCGACCCGCTGGCCGGGCGGGCCCTGCGGCTACAGCGCGCCCAACAGGACCTGGAGGCCCGCATCGGCGACGTCGAGTCCGCGCAGGGCGTCCAGCGGGAGAAGCGGGCAGCACGGGTACTCACCGAGGGCGAGCACCGGGCGGCGGAAGCGATGCAGCAGCTGGACGAGCTGCAAGAACGCGAGATGGAACTCGACAAACAACTCACCTCTGTCGTCGAGGCCATGGGAGAGGCTGTCGATGACGTGGCACAGAAGCTGGCCGCCTACGAAAAGGCGAGAGATCTGGCGACCAGCCACGCGGAGAAGGTGAAGACGGCCGCGTTGAAGGCCCGGGCGGCGGCGGAGGCCGCGCGGGCGGCCGACCAAGCGGTCGCCGCGCTCGAACGGGATCGCGGGCGTCTGAAGGTGGAGGCCTGGCATTCCCGGTGGGGCGGCAACCTTGAGCAGGCCGCCGCCGAACTGGCCTCGCTCGAGGGACGATCGCCCCGCCCCGGGCTCCTGCATCGTGCAGCCGAGGCCCGGCTGCGTCTCGCCTACGAACGCTACGGGCTGCGCGAGGGCCAGCCTGCCGACATGCACGAAGACCTACTGCACGGCATGCGGCTGTGCCACGACCTGGCCGCGCAGGACCCAGCCGCGCTGCCCACAGTCGGGTTCGAGGACGCAGCGGCCCCCTTGCGGATCCGGCTCGACGGCCAGGCCGACATGGACCGCGTTACCGCCGCCCTGATCGAGGCCGAACGCGCGCTCCGGCAGGGCGCCTGGGACGAGCTCGTCGCCGGGGTCGCGGAGAACGCCCAGCAGCTCACCACCCTGCAAGACATGATCGAGCAGCATCTCGACGGCCTGTTCAAGCAGATCGACCAGGCCTTCAACCAGCTCGACCAGCAGCGCACGGGCGGGCACGGCGCCGCACTGGAGGTGCTCAGCGTGCGGCCCGACGGGCCGCGCCCGTGGCGTTGGGAGGTGACACCCCGCTGGAAACGCTCGCCCTACAGCAGGTTTATCTCCTACCGGGAGAACGCCAATAGTGCCCAGGTGAAGGTGTATGCCGTGCAGTTGGTCCTGGCCGCGCTGCTCGCCGATTCTGAGCCCCAGGGGCGGGTGCTGATTCTGGACGAGCTGGGCAACAGCCTGGGCGAGAACAACCGCAAGGACCTGCTGGCCTCCCTGCGGGACGTCGCGGCGCGGCGACGCATCACGATCCTGGGCACCTGTCAGGACAGCGTGCTGACCGATGCCGCCGACGTGTGCGACGAGCTGTTGTGGTTCACTCATGCCTCCGCGTCGAACGTCTACAACCAGCCCACCTCCGCCTGGGCCTACGACGCCGACACGGGGCGCGTCGAACTGACCGCCGATTGGCTCACGGCAGGACGCCCGCATGTCTGAACGCGAGGCCGGTGCGCTGCGGTTCCCTCTCCTCATCGGAGAGACGCACGGCCGCGAGCCCGTCCCCCTGCCCGGGCTGCCGGCTGGCGTCATCGCCGTCACCGTTCCCCGTGTCACCCGCACCGAGGACCACCTCCCGGATGTCCGGGTCCCCCGGGACCGCAAGGGCCGCGTCAACACCCGAGAAGTGGATCTCGTCGCTGCAGCCCCCGTGAACGGCTACGCACCTCCCCCAGGCCTGAGCACACGCGACTTGATCAAGGTGCTCACCACGGGCGACCACAAACGGTGGGCCACGATCGAGGGCGACTTCGGCGACCGGGCCTGGGACGTGACCGCCGCGCTGATCCAGTGCGGGGCCATCACCCTGCGGTGCCGCGTCGAACGGGCCGTCCGCTACGCACCGCGGCTGTGGCGGCTGACCGAGATCTGGGAGGACGTCCGCGAGGACAAGCTCGACGAGCTCCGCGGCCGCCCCGACGCCCTGGCGCTCCATGCCGAACTGATCGAGGCAATGGCGCAGGTTCCGGAACTGGCCGACGAACGGGAACTGCTGGAGGGGACGCCGCCCGGACGGACTCTGCAGGTACCGGCCTCCAGCACGAGCGGGACCGGGGACTGGCGCGTCTACGAGATCGCCGTGCGCGCCGCATGCTTTTGGTGGCCCGCGCACGACGGCCCCCAACCCATCACCGCCAAGGCCCTGGCCGGCAACGCACTGCGCAACACCAAGAGCGCCTGGACCGCCTCCCGCCGGCAGGCCTTCGCCAACCTGATCGGCAGGCCCTTCGACCGGGCCGTCGAAGAGACGGACACCGAACTGCGCATCCGCGGGCCGCTCCAATGGCGCGTCGGCTCCGTCGTCGCCGACGCGGCCGCCTGCCGTCCCTGGCTTGGCCTGCCCGCCCGCGGTCTCCGAGTCCTGGGAATGATCGACTGCGACGCCGACGGTATCGTCCTCGTCGAGAACGAGGACGCCTTCCAACAGGTCTGCAAGATCCCCGAGATCGTCGACCACTGGCTGTGCATCTGGGGCGCCGGATACGCCACCGATGGACTCGTCGAATTCCTTCGCACCATGACCCCACTGCCCGTTGCCGCCTGGCAGGACCTGGACGCCCACGGTATCCGCATCATCCACAACCTCACCGAACGCATCGAACGCCACGTCACTCCCGTGGGCATGGACGTCGAGCTGTACCGAGCCGGCCCCAAGTACAAGCAGGAGCCCAGCAAGCTCGAGAAGAACCGCGAGCTCGCCTCCGAACTCGCTCTGGAGGGCCCCCTGGCGCTGCGGGAACTTGCCGCGGAGATCGCCGCCAACGGGGGTGAGGGGTGTGAACACGAAACCCTCTACGCACAGGTTCTGCCCACACTCAGTGCGCGGCTGAACGATGTCCTCGCACGGCAGCCTGAACGGTGAGAACCCTGCCCGCGGTCGCCGTGTCGCGGTCCTACTCGGCAGCGGCTGACATGCAGTTTGAGGATTCAGTTGAACCAGGGACTCGAGTTGTCTAAGTTGCTAACCCTCGACTCGACGAGGCAGACCGACTGCCACGTGCCGAGTTCCAGGTGGCCCTCGATGACGGGGAGGGTGGCGTGGGGCGGGACGAGGGCGGGCAGGACGTGGTCGCGGCCGTGGCCGGGAGTGCCGTGGCGGTGCTGCCAGCGGTCGTCGGCGGGGAGCAGGTCGCGCAGGGCCGCCAGCAGGTCGGTGTCGCTGCCCGCGCCCGTCTCGATGAGGGCGATGCCCGCGGTGGCGTGCGGGACGAAGACGTTCAGCAGGCCACTGCGGCCCGCGGCGGCCTCGCGCAGGAAGCGCTCGCAGTCGGCCGTGAGGTCGGTGACGGTCTCGCGGCCGCCGCTCGTGATGTGCAGGGTCTTGGTGGTGAAGGTGTCCGGCATGGTCTCCATCTTTCCCCGTGGGGAAGAGGGATGCCCGCCGCGGCGTTCCCCTGGCGTGAACGGATTCGGTGGGCGTGCGGTGGACGTCGTGGTGGTGGGGGCCGGGCAGGCCGGCCTGTCGAGCGCGTACCACCTGGCCCGTAGGGGTTTCGTGCCGGAGCGCGACACCGTCGTGGTGGACCACGCGCCGGGGCCGGGCGGCGCCTGGCAGTTCCGGTGGCCCTCGCTGACGTACGGCAGGGTCCACGGCATGCACGCGCTGCCGGGGATGGAGCTGGAGACGGGCCGGGCCGAGGCGCTGCTGCCCTCGTCCGAGGTCGTGTCCGGGTACTTCGCCGCGTACGAGCGGCGTTTCGGCATCCGGGTGCACCGGCCGGTGGACGTGCCCGCGGTACGGGAGGGGCCCGGCGGGCGGCTGCGGGTCGAGACCTCCGCGGGGGTGCTGCTGACGCGCGCGCTGATCAGCGCCACGGGCACCTGGGACCGGCCGTTCGTGCCGCGCTACCCGGGGCAGGACTCCTTCCTCGGCCGCCAGTTGCACACCGCGCGGTACGCGGGGCCCGAGGAGTTCGCCGGGCTGCGGGTCGTGGTGGTCGGCGGCGGCGCCTCGGGCACGCAGCACCTGATGGAGATCGCGCCGCTCGCCGCCTCGACCACCTGGGTCACCAGGACCCCGCCGGTCTTCCGTGCGGGGCCGTTCGGCGAGGAGCAGGGCCGGGCCGCGGTGGCGCTGGTGGAGGAGCGGGTGCGGCAGGGGCTGCCGCCGCGCAGCGTGGTCTCCGTGACGGGGCTGCCGCTGACCGACGCGGTGCGCCGCGCCAGGGCGGCGGGCGTCCTCGACAGGCTGCCGATGTTCGACCGGATCACGCCGTCCGGTGTGGCCTGGGACGACGGCAGGAGCGTGGACGCCGACGTGATCCTCTGGGCCACGGGCTTCAGGCCCTCGATCGGCCATCTCGCGCCGCTCGGGCTGCGGGAGCCGGGCGGCGGTGTGCGGGTCGAGGGGACGAGGGCCGTACGGGACCCCCGCGTGCACCTCGTCGGGTACGGGCCCTCGGCGTCCACGATCGGCGCGAACCGGGCGGGCCGGGCGGCGGTCGGCGACATCAGGCGGCTGCTCGCGCGCGAGCGGGACGGGGCGGGGGCCGCGGCCTGAGGACCGCGGCCCCCCTGGGGTCCTGCGCCGGTGCGTCAGCTGCGCCTGTTGGCGTTGAACTCCCGCACGTTCTGCTGCTGTTGGGCGTAGCTCGTGGCGAAGCGCGTGTCGCCGTCCCGTACCGTGACGAAGTAGAGCCAGTCGCCGCGCGGCGGCCCGCTGACCGCCTTGATGGCGGTCTCCCCCGGGTTGCCGATGGGGGTGGGCGGCAGCCCCTTGTGTGCGTACGTGTTGTACGGGCTGCCGGTCCTGGTGTCGGCGGTGGTGGTGTCCAGGGTGGAGCGGTGCAGCGCGTAGTTCAGTGTGGAGTCCATCTGGAGGGGCATGTCCCTGGCGAGCCGGTTGAGCACGACGCGGGCCACCTTGCCCATGTCGGCCGGGGTCGCCGCCTCCGCCTGCACGATGCTGGCCACCGTGACCGCCTGGTAGGGGGTCATGCCGTTGTGTGCCGCGCCCGTCCTGACGTGGTCGGCGGCGAGCGTGCGGTTGGCGGTGTCCACCATGAAGGTCAGCAGGCTCGTCGGTGTGGTGTGCTCGTCGACGGGATAGGTCGCCGGGAAGAGGTAGCCCTCGGGGTTGCCGCGTGCGGGCCCCGCGAGTTCGAGGTGGGCGCGGGCCGCGGCCCTGCGGGTGGTGCCGGGCGGTACCGCGAGCGCCTTGTCGACGGACGCGTAGACCGCGCCGGCCCGCTGCCCCTCGGGCACGACCAGGGTGGCGGGCCGTCCGCTGCCGCCGTTCCCGCCGGTCAGCAGCAGGACGGGGACGGTGAAGGCGGCACCGAGCACGAGGACGGCCGCGGCCAGCAGGGCGAGCCTGCCGCGCCGCGTCAGGCGCGGCCTTGCGGTGCGCAGGCGCCGGGGGCCCGGTCGTGGCCCCCGCCTCGACCCTGGGCGGCGATACGACCCTTTTGTCATATCGAAACCGTAACGGGTCGCTGCCGCCGTTCCCGGGAGGCGCGGGACCCGCTTCCCCCGCGGGCCCGCCACCCTCAGCCCGGGGCCCCCGCCATCGGTCCGCGTCCCCCGCGGGCCCGCCGTCGGCCCGAGGCCCCCGCCGTCAGCCCGGTACGGCCGCCGGGGCCCCGCCGCCCGCCGCGCCTGCGGCGTCCGCCGCGCGGCCGGTCGCGTGGATCACGGCCGTACCGCGCGCCTCCCCGTCCGCCGCCTCGCCCTCTGCCGGGGTCCCGCCCGCCGGGCCCGCGCCGCCGTCCCTGCGCACCAGCGCCGCGTACCGGCCGCCGAGCGCGACCAGTTCCTGGTGCGTGCCGCGCTCCGCGATGCGCCCGCCGTCGAGGACGACGATCTCGTCGGCGTCCCGCACGGTGGAGAGCCGGTGCGCGATGGTGATCGTCGTGCGGCCCGCCGAGAGCGCGTCGATGGCCTGCTGCACCGCGTGCTCCGTCCGGGTGTCCAGCGCACTCGTCGCCTCGTCGAGGATGAGCACGGGCGGGTCGCGCAGGATGGTGCGGGCGATGGCGAGCCGCTGCTTCTCGCCGCCGGAGAAGCGGTAGCCGCGCTCCCCCACCAGCGTGTCGTAGCCGTCGGGCAGCGAGGCGATGTGGTCGTGGATCTGCGCGGCGCGCGCGGCGGTCTCGATCTCCTCGTCGGTGGCTTCGGGCTTGGCGAAGCGCAGGTTGTCGGCGACGGACGCGTGGAAGAGGTAGGTCTCCTGAGAGACCACGCCGACCGCGCGGGCCAGCGTGTCGAAGCTCAGCTCGCGCACGTCCACACCGTCGAGCGTGACGCGCCCGCGGGTCACGTCGTACAGCCGCGGCACCAGGTAGCTCAGCGTGGACTTGCCCGAGCCCGTGGGGCCGACGACGGCGAGGCTGCCACCGGCGGGCACGGCGAGGTCGATCCCGGTCAGCGTGGGCCGCACCGGCTCGGCCGCGCCCTTGACGAGGGAGACGCCCGCGCCGGTCCCGTAGCTGAAGTCGACGCCCTCGAAGCGCACTTCACCCCTGGGCCGGTCGGCGAGCGGGGTGGGGCGGCGGGGCTCGGTGATCTCGACCGGCAGATCGAGGTACTCGAAGATCCGGGCGAACAGCGCGAGCGAGGTCTGCATCTGCACGCCGGTCGCGAGCAGGCTCACGGCGGGCCTGAACAGGCCCTGCTGGAGGGAGACGAAGGCGACCAGGGTGCCGAGGGAGATCGCCACGCTGCCGCTGTGCAGGACGAGTCCTGCGACCCAGTAGATGACGGCGGGCATCGCGGCCATCACGATCCCGATGACCGACATCCGCCAGCGGCCCGCCATGTTGGAGCGGACCTCCAGGTCCACCAGCTGCTCGGACTCGTCGGCGAACGCCTTGGTCAGCGAGTCGGCCCTGCCCATGGTCCGGCCGAGCAGGATGCCGCTGACGGAGAGCGACTCGGTGACGGTGGCGGCCATGGTCGCCATCTGCCTCTGCCGCTGCGTGGTGATCCGCTTGCGCTCCCTGCCGACGCGGCGGCTGATCCACACGAACACCGGGAGCAGGACCATCGAGACGACGGTCAGCCGCCAGTCGAGGGCGACCATGGCGACCACCGTGGCGACCACGGAGGTCAGGTTCGACACCAGCGAGGTGGCCGTGGAGGTGACGGTGGCCTGCATGCCGCCGATGTCGTTGGCGATGCGCGACTGCACCTCGCCCGTCCTCGTACGGGTGAAGAACGAGAGCGGCATCCGCTGGAGCTGGGCGTAGACGGCGGTGCGCAGGTCGTGCATGACGCGCTGGCCGACGGTGGTGGAGATCAGCGTCTGCAGGACCCCGAACACGCTGTTGAGGACGGCCGTGAGGATCATGCCGAGCGCCAGCAGGCCCAGCAGGCCCGTGCGGCCCTGCGGGATCGCCACGTCGAGGATCTGCCGCAGCAGGAACGGGGAGGCCACCGACACCAGCGACGAGGCGCCGACCAGGAGGCCGACCGTGGTGAGCCTGGCGCGGTAGGGGCGGAAAAGCCGGAAGATGCGCCGCAGCTGCGCCGGGCGCTCGGGCCGCTCTGCGCCGCCGGGGCGCGCCGAGGGGCCGTGGAGGATGCGAGGGCGTTTCATGGGCTCCTTAAGCGGGGGGGGGCGGACGGGCGGGCGCGGGGGTTCACGCGACCGCTGCGCCCTGGTGGTCCTGGGGAGGGTAGCTCATTCTTACCTATGCTCACAATGAACATGATCCTGATATTGTTCCCGCATGGAGACCTCCGACCGCCCGGACGCCCCAGCCGCCCCGCACGCCCCGGACGGTGCCGGCGGGAGCGCAGCCGACCCCGCCTCCGGGAGCGCCACGGGCCGCGACGCGTCCGACCGCGACGGGCAGCTCGCCGAGCAGTTGCTGCGCCTCACCCGCCGCATCCACCGCATCCAGAAGCACCGGCTCGGCCCTGTCGGGATCACGCCGGCGCAGGGGCGGCTGCTGCGCACGGTCGCGTACTGCGTGGCGCACCGGGGCGGGCCGCCCCGGATGGCGGACCTCGCGGCCCTGCTCGAAGTGGTGCCGCGTGCGGTGACCACCCTGGTCGACGGCCTTGAGGCGAACGGCTGGGCGCGCCGCGTGCCGGACCCGGCGAACCGCAGGGTGATCAGGGTGGAGCTGACGGATTCCGGCCACGACACGCTCCGCGCCCTGCGCGACGCGCGCCGCTCCGCGGCCGAGGAGGTGCTCGCGCCGCTCGGCGACGAGCAGCGCGAGACGCTGGGCGAGCTGCTCTCCGCCCTGGTCGAGACGCCCCCTGACGCGTGGGCCGCGCCCGGGGACGGTCCACACCGGGGCGGCTGACCGCCCGGTCGGGGCGCCCCGAACCCGGCCGCCTGCCGCGAAAAGCGATTGCCCCCGGCTCGCCGCCGAAGCGAAGCTTGCACGCCTTGGCCGCCCACGAGTCACGGGACATCATGCGCATTCACGACCTCCCCTACGCAGATCCCGGCGTCCCCGACGCCAGGTCGGGCGACCGGTTCCTGCGGTGGCTGTTCCGCGGCCAGCTCGGCGGGCAGCTCACCTCCCTCGCCTGGGGGCTGGTCGAGCAGGCCGGCATGGCGGCGCTGCCGCTGGGCTCAGGCGTCGCCGTGCAGGCCGTGGTGGACCGCTCGGGCGGGCGGCTCGCCCTTGCGGCAGGGCTGATCGCGCTGAGCGCGGCCGTCCTCGCGGTCGGCGACACGATGTTGCACCGCGCGTCCATCACGAACTGGATCACGGCAGCCGCCCGGCTCCAGCAGCTCCTCGCCCGCAAGGCGGTCGAGCTCGGCTCCACCCTGTCCCGGCGGGTCGCGGCGGGCGAGATCGTGACCGTGTCGACCGGGGACATCGAGAAGATCGGCTGGTTCGTCGAGGCGACCTCGCGCTTCCTCGCCGCCGCCGTCGCGGTCGTCGCGATCGCGGTGGGCCTGCTCCTGTACGTGCCCTCGCTCGGCCTGCTGGTCGCCGTCGGCGTGCCGGTGCTCGCGCTCGCCGTGCTGCCGCTGCTCGCGCCCGCGACCCGCCGGGTCGACGTGCAGCGGAAGAAGGCGGGCCGGGCCACGGAGCTGGCCTCCGACACCGTCGCCGGGCTGCGGGTGCTGCGGGGCGTCGGCGGCGAGGAGCTGTTCCTCGGGCGCTACCGCGCGATGTCGCAGGAGGTCCGCAGGGCCGCGGTGCACAGCGCCCGCATGTGGTCGCTGATCTCGGCGGTCCAGGTGCTGCTTCCGGGGCTGATGCTGATCTCCGTGGTCTGGTACGGGGCGCGGCTCGCGCTGGACGGCCGGATCACGCCGGGTGAGCTGGTGACCGTGTACAGCGCGGTGACCCTGCTGCTCGTGCCGCTCCAGCGGTTCGAGGAGATCGCGGTCGCCTTCTCGGTCTCCCGCCCCTCGGCCACGCGCGCGGCGCGCGTCATGGCGCTCGTACGGGCAGACGCGGCGCCCGCGGACGCCGCCGCGGCGCCCGCGCCCGCATCCGGGGCCGCCGGGTGCGGTGTCCCCGGGCCGCGGGCGGACGCGGAGGCTGCGGGCGGCCTCTTCGACCCGGTCAGCGGGGTGTTCGCGCCCTCCGGGCTGCTGACCGCGGTGGTGTGCGGCGACCCCGACGTGGCCGGGCGGCTCGCGGAGCACCTGGGCGGGCACGGCGAGGGCTCGGCCCCCGACCGGGCGGCCGAGCGGGCGGACGGCCCCGCGGACAGGGCGGGGGCGGCCGGTGCCCCCGTGCCCTCGGTCCTGCTGGACGGCGCGGCACTCGACGCGATGCCGCTGGCCGCCGCCCGCGCGCGGGTGCTGGTCCAGGACAAGGACCCGGTGCTGCTCTCCGGGACCCTGGCAGAACTGCTCGACGTGCCCTCGTCCGGCGCCGTCGCGCCGGACCGTGCGCTGGCCGCAGCCCAGTGCGGAGACGTGCTCGAAGCCCTGGTCAGGTCGGCCCCGCCGCCGGGGGGCGGCGGGGCCGCCGACCCGATGGCCGCGCGGATCACCGAGCGCGGCAGGTCGCTCTCCGGCGGGCAGCGGCAGCGGCTCGCGCTGGCGCGCTCGCTGGTCGCCGACCCCGAGGTGCTGGTGCTCGACGAGCCGACATCGGCGGTCGACTCGCACACCGAGGCGCGCGTCGCCGACGGGGTGCAGCGGCTGCGCACCGGCCGTACGACGGTGGTGTTCGCGTCCTCGCCCCTGCTGCTCGACCGGGCCGACCGGGTGGTCCTCGTGCTCGAAGGGAAGGCCGCGGCCACCGGGAGCCACCGCGACCTGCTGCGCACGGACGACCGCTACCGCGCCGTCGTCACCCGCGAGACCGACGCGGACACCGGAGAGCGGGCCCACGGCCACCGCACCGGCCGTACCGACGAGAGGAAGGAGAGCGCATGAGGGCCCCCGCGAGACCCCGCTTCGACCCGGCGGCTCCCGAGGACGCGGCGACGGTCCTGCCCGTGGGCTCGGCCGCGACCGTACGGGCGTACGTGGCGGGCCTGCTGCGCCGCCACCGCCGCGCGTTCCTCGTGCTGCTCTCGGTGAACGCGGGCTCCGTGGTGGCCTCGATGGTGGGCCCCTATCTGCTCGGCACCGTCGTGCAGCGGCTCGCGGACGGGGCGCACAGCGCGCAGGAGCTCCATCTGCCCCTGGTCGCCGCGGTGTTCGCGGCCGCGCTGATCGCGCAGACGGTGTTCACCCGCACGGTGCGGCTGCGCGGCTCCGTCCTCGGCGAGGAGATGCTCGCGGATCTGCGCGAGGACTTCCTTGTCAGGGCGGTGGGGCTGCCGCCCGGCGTGCTGGAGCGCGCGGGCACGGGCGACCTGCTGTCCAGGATCACCACCGACGTCGACCGGCTCGCGGACGCCATGCGCGAGGCCGTGCCCCAACTCGCCGTCGGCGTGGTGTGGGTGGCGCTGCTGGTGGGCGCCGTCACCGTGACGGCGCCGCCGCTCGCGCTCGCCGTGCTGGTGGCCGCGCCGCTGCTGATCGTCGGCTGCCGCTGGTACTTCCGGCGGGCGCCGTCCGCGTACCGCTCGGAGGCCGCCGGGTACGCGGCGGTCGCCGCGTCGCTGACGGAGACGGTCGACGCGGGCCGCACGGTCGAGGCGTACCGGCTCGGCGGGCGCCGCGTGGCCCTGTCCGACCTGCGGATCGCCCGCTGGACCGCGTGGGAGCGCTACACGCTGTGGCTGCGCACCGTGCTGTTCCCGGTCATCAACCTCACCTCGTCGCTGGTCTTCCTCGCGACGCTGCTGCTCGGCGGGGTGTTCGTGCTGCAGGGGTGGATCGACGTCGGCCGGCTCACGACGGGCGCGCTGTTCGCGCAGATGCTCGTGGACCCGATGGAGATCATCCTGCGCTGGTACGACGAACTCCAGGTCGCCCAGGTCTCGATCGCCCGGCTGGTGGGCGTGCGGGACATCGAGCAGGACGGCGGCGATCCCGCCCTCTCCCCCGCGGGACGCGAGGTGCGCGCGGACGGCGTCCACTTCGGCTACACGGCGGGCGTCGACGTGCTGCACCGGGTGTCGCTCGGCGTCGCCCCCGGCACCCGGCTCGCGCTCGTCGGCCCCTCGGGGGCGGGCAAGTCGACGCTCGGCAGGCTGCTCGCCGGGATCTACGGGCCCCGGCGCGGGGCGGTCACGCTCGGCGGCGCCGAACTCTCCCGGATGCCCGCCGAGTCGGTGCGCCGGCATGTGGCGCTGGTCAACCAGGAGCACCACGTCTTCGTGGGCTCGCTGCGCGACAACCTCCGCCTCGCCAGGGCGGAGGCCGACGACGCGGAGCTGTGGGCGGCGCTCGGCGCGGTCGACGCGGACGGCTGGGCCGGGTCCCTGGTGGACGGCCTGGACACGGAGGTCGGCGCCGGCGGCGCGGCGCTCACCCCGGCACAGGCCCAACAGGTCGCGCTGGCGCGGCTCGTGCTCGCCGACCCGCACACGCTGGTGCTCGACGAGGCGACCTCGCTGCTCGACCCGAGGGCGGCCCGCCATCTGGAGCGCTCGCTCGGCCGGGTGCTGGAGGGCCGTACGGTCATCGCGATCGCGCACCGGCTGCACACGGCCCACGACGCGGACCTGATCGCGGTCGTGGAGGACGGGCGGATCAGCGAACTCGGCCCGCACGACGAGCTGGTGGCGGCGGACGGCGCGTACGCGGCGCTCTGGCGGTCCTGGCACGGGTGAGCATGCGCCGCGGCCCGGGGCCCGCCCCTGCGGGCGCGCCCCGGGCCGCAGTCACAGGATGCCGAGCGCGACCACTCCGCCGAGCCCGCCGAGGATCATGAAGAGGGGCATCAGTATCTTCACCTCGACCCAGCTGCCCGCGCGAAAGCGCATGGGCTTCGGCGTCCCGAAGGCGTACCAGCGCTTGCGGCCGATCGGGATGGGCCACAGGATCGGGCAGCCCGAGACGGTGATCGCGTCGCCGAGGTCGTGCACCAGCGCGCCGAGGACGATCGGGAGACCGAGCCACAGGTACTCCTGGCCCGGGTCGGTGAACAGCCAGTTCGCTCCGTGGCCCGGCTCGTCGAGGATACCGGCGAGCGTCCAGGCGGCGAACGCGCCCAGCAGCCACACCAGGACGTCGCTCGACACCCGCGCGGCCCGCCACAGCAGGCCCTCCACCGCGAGCACCATGTGGACGAAGAGGATCGCGAGGACCGCCCAGCGGCCGCCCTTCACGGCGAGCGCGGAGGCGCCGGCGCCGATCAGCACGGCCCACAGCCAGGTGTGGGTGAGCGTGCGGTGGCCGCCGCTGCGGCTGCTCGGGTCGCCCTTGAGCCGGGTGGACCGGTAGGCGAAGTGGGAGAGCGCGTCGACGAAGGCGCACACCCACCGGGAGATCGGCCCGAAGGCCCGGGAGATCGTCGCGGCCTTGTGGTCGAGGTCGGGCGCGAGCGCCGCGCCCGAGGAGATCAGTGCTCCCGCCACGAGGACCGGCCAGGGCATGCCGTGTCCGAGCGCCGACGCCGCGGCACCCGCTCCGAGCCACGCGGCCGCCCCCGACAGCGAGTGTGCTGGTCCCATCATGGTGGTACGCGTCTCCCTCTGGAGTTGTCGTCGGCGCCGGCGATCATGCCGCCCGGCTCCGCAGCGTACAGTCCGTGATCTTCGCCGGGCCGTCCGGTTCCCGCATCCGGACGCGGAGCGGGCAAGATGGTGGTGTGACCCTTATCGATCAGCTGCCGAAGGACGCCGACCCCGATGCCCTCTTCGAGGCCTTCTCGACATGGAGCGAGGAGCGGGGCATCTCCCTCTATCCGGCGCAGGAGGAGGCCCTGATCGAGGTGGTGTCGGGGAACAACGTGATCCTGTCCACCCCGACAGGCTCGGGCAAGAGCCTGGTGGCCGCGGGTGCGCACTTCGCGGCGCTCGCCAGGGACGAGGTCACGTTCTACACGGCCCCGATCAAGGCGCTGGTCTCGGAGAAGTTCTTCGACCTGTGCAAGCTGTTCGGCACGGAGAACGTCGGCATGCTGACCGGCGACGCGTCGGTCAACGCGGACGCGCCGGTGATCTGCTGCACCGCCGAGGTGCTGGCGGCGATCGCGCTGCGTGACGGGAAGTACGCGGACATCGGCCAGGTCGTGATGGACGAGTTCCACTTCTACGCGGAGCCGGACCGCGGCTGGGCCTGGCAGATCCCGCTGCTCGAACTGCCGCAGGCGCAGTTCGTGCTGATGTCGGCGACGCTCGGCGACGTGTCGCGGTTCGAGGAGGACCTGACGCGCCGCACGGGACGCGAGACCGCGGTGGTGCGCTCGGCGACGCGGCCCGTCCCGCTGTCGTACGAGTACCGCACGACGCCGATCACCGAGACGCTGACGGAGCTGCTGGAGACGCACCAGGCGCCGGTCTACATCGTGCACTTCACGCAGGCGGCGGCCGTGGAGCGGGCGCAGTCGCTGATGAGCATCAACATGTGCTCGCGCGAGGAGAAGGACCGGATCGCCGACCTGATCGGCAACTTCCGCTTCACCACGGCCTTCGGCCGCAACCTGTCGCGGTACGTGCGGCACGGCATCGGCGTGCACCACGCGGGGATGCTGCCCAAGTACCGGCGGCTGGTGGAGAAGCTGGCGCAGGCGGGGCTGCTCAAGGTGATCTGCGGCACGGACACGCTGGGCGTCGGGGTGAACGTGCCGATCCGCACGGTGCTGTTCACCGCGCTCACGAAGTACGACGGCAGCCGCGTGCGGACGCTGCGCGCGCGGGAGTTCCACCAGATCGCGGGCCGGGCGGGGCGCGCGGGCTTCGACACGGCGGGCCTGGTCGTGGCGCAGGCGCCCGAGCACGTGATCGAGAACGAGAAGGCGCTCGCCAAGGCGGGCGACGATCCGAAGAAGCGCCGCAAGGTGGTGCGCAAGAAGGCGCCCGAGGGGTTCGTCGCCTGGTCCGAGGCGTCGTTCGAGAAGCTGATCTCCGCCGATCCCGAGCCGCTGACCTCGCGGTTCCGGGTCACCCACACCATGCTGCTCTCGGTGATCGCACGTCCTGGCAACGCCTTCGACGCGATGCGGCACCTACTTGAGGACAACCACGAGCCGCGCAGGCAGCAGCTGCGGCACATCCGGCGGGCCGTCGCGATCTACCGCTCGCTGCTCGACGGCGGCGTGGTGGAGCGGCTCGACGCGCCGGACGCGGAGGGCAGGATCGTCCGGCTGACGGTCGACCTCCAGCGCGACTTCGCGCTCAACCAGCCGCTGTCCACGTTCGCGCTCGCCGCGTTCGAGCTGCTCGACCCCGAGTCGCCCTCGTACGCGCTCGACATGGTCTCGGTGGTGGAGTCGACGCTCGACGACCCGCGGCAGATCCTGGGGGCCCAGCAGAACAAGGCGCGCGGCGAGGCGGTCGCGGAGATGAAGGCGGACGGCGTCGAGTACGAGGAGCGCATGGAACGCCTCCAGGAGGTCTCGTACCCGAAGCCCCTGGAGGAGCTGCTGTGGCACGCGTACGACGTGTACCGCAGGAGCCACCCGTGGGTCGGCGACCACCCGGTCTCGCCCAAGTCGGTGATCCGGGACATGTACGAACGGGCCATGTCTTTCGCGGAGTTCACCCGGTTCTATGAGCTGGCGCGGACCGAGGGCATCGTGCTGCGCTATCTGGCGAGCGCCTACAAGGCGCTGGAGCACACCATTCCCGAGCATCTGAAGTCGGAGGACCTGGAGGATCTGACGGCGTGGCTCGGCGAGTTGGTGCGGCAGGTCGACTCCAGCCTGCTGGACGAGTGGGAGCAGCTCGCCAACCCGGAGGAGGAGAGCGCCGAGGAGGCGCAGGAGAAGGCGGACCAGGTGCGCCCCGTCACGGCGAACGCGCGGGCCTTCCGGGTGCTCGTGCGCAACGCGATGTTCCGCAGGGTGGAGCTCGCCGCCCTGGACAAGGTCGCAGAACTGGGTGCGATGGACGCAGAGTCGGGCTTCGACGAGGACGCCTGGGCAGAGGCGATGGACGGCTACTGGGACGAGTACGACGACCTGGCCACGGGACCGGACGCGCGGGGCCCGAAGCTGCTGTCCATCGAGGAGGACCCGGCGCACGGGGTGTGGCGGGTGCGGCAGGCCTTCGCCGACCCGGAGGGCGACCACGACTGGGGCGTCAGCGCCGAGGTCGACCTCGCCGCGTCGGACGAGCAGGGGCTCGCGGTGGTGCGGGTCACGTCGGTCGGCCGCCTCTGACGCCGCCGCGCGCCCCGCCGGGCGGCGGGGCGGCGGCCTGGGGCTGAACCGGCGGGTCCACAATGGACGGGCACCACCACCGTGGCCGGAGAGCCCCCGGAGAGCCGGAGGGCGACCCGGCAGGAACGAGGAAGGTCCGCTTCATGAGTCTGTACGACATCCCGCTGCGCACGCTGGCCGGTGAACCCACGTCGCTCGCCGAGTACCGGGGCAAGGCCGTGCTGGTGGTCAACGTGGCGTCCAAGTGCGGCGCCACCCCGCAGTACACGGCGCTCGAAGGGCTGCAGAAGACGTACGGGGACCGGGGGTTCACGGTCGTCGGCGTGCCGTGCAACCAGTTCGGCGGCCAGGAGCCCGGCACCGCCGAGGAGATCAGGACGTTCTGCACGACGACGTACGGGGTCACGTTCCCGATGCTGGAGAAGACCGACGTCAACGGCGACGGCCGGCACCCGCTGTTCGCTGAGCTCACCGGGGCGGCCGACGCCGAGGGCGAGGCCGGCGACGTGGCGTGGAACTTCGAGAAGTGGCTGCTGAGCCCGCAGGGCGAGGTGGTGGCGCGGTTCCGCACCGGGACGGCGCCCGAGGACCCGGCGGTCGTCTCCGCCCTGGAGGCCCAGCTGCCCGCCTGACGCGCGGCGCACGCGAAGCGGCTCCGCTCCCCGCGGGGAGCGGAGCCGCGCGCGCCCGTGGGGGGTCAGCGGATCGGCACACCCGAGAGGGTCCGCGCGATGACGAGGCGCTGGATCTCGCTCGTGCCTTCGAAGATGGTGTAGATGGCGGCGTCCCGGTGCATGCGCTCGACGGGGTACTCGCGGGTGTAGCCGTTGCCGCCGAGGATCTGCACGGCCTGCGCGGTGACCTGCTTGGCGGTCTCGCTGGCGAACAGCTTGGACATGGAGCCCTCGGCCGACTCGAACTTCTTGCCGTTCGCGGCCATCCAGGAGGCGCGCCACACCAGGAGCCTGGCGGCGTCGACGCGGGTGCGCATGTCGGCGAGCTGGAAGGCGACGCCCTGGTTGTCGATGATGGGGCGGCCGAACTGGGTGCGGGTCGTGGCGTAGTCGAGGGCGACCTCGTACGCGGCGCGCGCGGTGCCCACGGCCATCGCGCCGACGGCGGGGCGTGACGCCTCGAAGGTGGCCATCGCGGCGTTCTTGACGCGCTCGCCGCCCTTCCTGGCCTTCTCACGGGCGCGGGCGAGGCGCTCGTCGAGCTTCTCCTTGCCGCCGAGCAGGCAGGCTCCGGGGACGCGCACGTCGTCGAGCACGACCTCGGCCGTGTGGGAGGCGCGGATGCCGTGCTTCTTGAACTTCTGGCCCTGCGAGAGCCCCTTGGTGCCCGGCGGCACGATGAAGGAGGCGTGGCCCTTGGAGCCGAGCTCCGGGTCGACGACGGCGACGACGACGTGGACGTTGGCGATGCCGCCGTTGGTGGCCCAGGTCTTGGTGCCGTTGAGCACCCACTCGTCGGCGGCCTCGTCGTAGACGGCGCGGGTGCGCATGGCGGCGACGTCGGAGCCGGCGTCGGGCTCGGACGAGCAGAAGGCGGCGAGCTTGACGTCGGCGGCGTCGCCGTACATCTGCGGTATCCAGGTGCCGATCTGCTCGTCGGTGCCGTTGGCGAGGACGCCGACCGCGGCGAGGCCCGTACCGACGATGGACAGGCCGATGCCCGCGTCGCCCCAGAACAGCTCCTCCATCACGAGGGGGAGGCCGAGGCCCGACGGGTCGAAGTACTGCTGGGCGTAGAAGTCGAGGGAATAGATCCCGAGCTTGGCCGCCTCCTGGATGATGGGCCAGGGGGTCTCCTCGCGCTCGTCCCACTCGGCGGCGGCGGGACGGATCACGTCCGCGGCGAATCCGTGCAGCCAGTCGCGGACCTCCTTCTGCTCGTCGCTGGGTTCGAGAGTGAACTCGGCCATCTTCCCCTCCATCGTTACTGCTGGTAACCACAGTCTGTTACCGGTCAGTAGGCCCTGTCAACCAATCACCGCTGATCAGCACTCCCGCGACGGGGGTGTTAGGTTGCGCGAGCATCACGGATTGGGTAGGGGCGGGGAGAAATCATGGAGACCACTCCACAGCAGGAGCAGCGGCGCGCGGCCGAGCAGCGGCGGCGTGACCTGCTGGAGGCGGCGGAGCGGGTGGTGCTCAGGGACGGCCCCGGAGCCTCCATGAACGCGATCGCGGCGGAGGCGGGCATCACCAAGCCCATCCTCTACCGGCACTTCGGCGACAAGGGCGGCCTGTACCGGGCGCTCGCCAAGCGGCACACGGACGCCCTGCTGGCCGCGCTGCGGGCCGCGCTCGACGCACCGGCCGAGCGCCGCAGACGCGTGGAGGCCACGCTCGACACGTACCTCGCGGCGATCGAGGCGAACCCGCAGGTCTACCGCTTCCTCATGCACCCGGCGGAGGACCCGCCGCCGCTCGACCGCAACTTCGACGTGGGACGGCACTCCGCGCCGCTGTTGCGCCGCCTCGGCGAGGAGCTGGGCAAGGTCATCGAGGAACGCGTCGAATCGGGCGGCGCAGGCGTGGGACGCGCCAGGATCTGGGGCCACGGGATCGTCGGGATGATGCACGGCGCCGGCGACTGGTGGCTCGGCGAACGGCCCTGCTCCCGCGCCGAGCTGGTGACCGCCATGGCCGACCTGCTCTGGGGCCGCCTCTCGACCGTCGAGGACCGCGCCGAGGGCCCCGGCTTCTGACGCCGCCCGGCGCCGCGCCCCGCTCAGCGGACCGCCCACGGCGCCCTGGCAGCGGCCCGCAGCACCCTGGCCCTGCGCCTGCCGGCGAGCCGGTCGGGGTACACCCGGCCCGCCAGGTGGTCCGTCTCGTGCTGCAGGCAGCGCGCGAAGAACCCCTCCCCCGCCACGCGCACCTGCTCCCCCTCGCAGGTCGCACCGGCCACGACGGCCCGGTCGCCGCGCTCGGTGCCCGCTTCGAGGCCCGGCAGGGAGAGGCAGCCCTCCGGGCCCCGCAGGAGCGGTCCTTCCACCGCGAGCAGCCGCGGGTTCACCAGGTGCCCGACGTGGCGGACCTCGTCGTCGTCGGGGCAGTCGTAGACGAACACCTGGCGCGCCACGCCGATCTGGTTGGCCGCCAGACCGACACCGCCCGCCGCGTACATCGTCGCGAAGAGGTCGTCGACCAGCTCGGCGAGCGCGGGGCCGAAGTCGGTGACCGGGGCGCAGGGCGTGTGCAGCACGGGGTCGCCGAGCGTCCGCACGGCTCGTACCCGCCCGGCGCTGCCGGGGATCGGACGCTTTCGCATGACCGCCAGGGTACGGTCCGCACGATCGGCGTGTTCCGTGCGGTGCGGGCCCGTGCCTCGGTTCTGGGGCGTGGCCGGATCTCGGTAGGCTGACCCAGGACCGAGGCGAGGAGGATCAGGGACGATGGCAGGCAACACGGAGCCGCTGCCTTCGCGGGCCAAGCTGGCCGTGACGGCGGGCAAGGCCGCGGCGGCGGTGTCGCGCGCGGCCGGACGCGGCAGCGGATCGGTGATCGGCGGGAAGGTGGCGCTCCGGCTCGACCCCGACCTGTTGGGCCGGCTCGCGCACCACCTCGACGTCGTCCTCGTGTCCGCGACCAACGGCAAGACGACCACCACCCGCCTGATCGCCGAGGCCCTGCGCGCGGCGGGCCCCGTGGTCTCCAACGCGCTCGGCGCCAACATGCCCGCGGGCATCACCTCCGCGCTCGCCGGGGGCTCGGACGCGCGCTTCGGCGTGATCGAGGTGGACGAGAAGTACCTGGCGGGTGTCGCGCGCGACACCACGCCCAAGGCGATCGCGCTGCTCAACCTCTCCCGCGACCAGCTCGACCGCGCGGCGGAGACCCGGATGCTCGCCGAGAAGTGGCGCGAGGGGCTCGCCGGGACCAAGGCCGTGGTGATCGCCAACGCCGACGACCCGCTGATCGTCTGGGCCGCCTCCTCGTCCCCGAACGTGGTCTGGGTCGCGGCGGGCCAGGAGTGGAAGGACGACGCCTGGTCCTGCCCGTCCTGCGGCGGTGTGATGCAGCGGCCGGGCGACGACTGGTTCTGCGGCGAGTGCGGCTTCCGCAGGCCTGCGCCGAGCTGGGCGCTGCGCGACGACCACGTGCTCGATCCGCACGGCTCGGCCTGGCCGATCCACCTCCAGCTGCCGGGGCGCGCCAACAAGGCCAATGCCACCACGTCCGCCGCTGTCGCCGCGGCCTTCGGAGTGCCGCCCGGCGTCGCGCTCCAGCGCATGTACCAGGTGCAGGCGGTCGCGGGCCGCTACGACGTGGTGTCGTTCGACAACCGCGACCTGCGGCTGCTGCTCGCGAAGAACCCGGCGGGCTGGCTCGAGACCTTCTCGCTGATCGATCCCCCGCCGACCCCGGTCATCCTCTCGGTGAACGCCCGCGGCGCCGACGGCACCGACACGTCCTGGCTGTGGGACGTCGACTACACCCGGCTGACGGGCCACCCGATCTGCGTGCTCGGCGACCGCAAGCTCGATCTCGCGGTCCGCCTCGAAGTGGCGGGCCTCGCCTTCCGCGTCTGCGAGTCGCTGGACGAGGCCGTGCAGTACGCACCCCCGGGACGCATCGAGGTGATCGCCAACTACACGGCCTTCCAGGACCTGCGCCGCCGCGTCGGCAACTGATCGCGCACCGCCGAGCTTTACGAGAGGAACGAGCGAGCATGAGCGAGAGCAGCCTCAGGCTGGTGTGGATCTACCCCGACCTGCTGAGCACCTACGGGGACCAGGGCAACGCGCTGGTCGTCGAGCGCCGGGCCCACCAGCGCAGGCTGAACGTGTCCCGGGTCGACGTCCGCAGCGACCAGCCGGTGCCGACCTCGGGGGACATCTATCTGATCGGCGGGGGCGAGGACCGGCCGCAGCGGCTCGCCGCCGAGCGGCTGCGCAGGGACGGCGGGCTGAACCGCGCCGTCTCCAACGGCGCGATCGTCTTCTCGGTGTGCGCGGGCTACCAGATCCTGGGCCACGAGTTCGTCAACGACCTCGGCCGGCGCGAGCCGGGCCTCGGCCTGCTCGACGTGATCTCCACCCGCGGCGAGGGTGATCGGTGCGTGGGCGACGTCCTCGCGGACATCGACCCGAACCTGAACCTGCCGCAGCTGACCGGGTTCGAGAACCACCAGGGCATCACCCACCTCGGCCCGACGGCGCGGCCGTTCGCCCGGGTGCGGCTCGGCCGGGGCAACGGCACGGGCGACGGCACCGAGGGCGCGTTCAACGACACCGTCTTCGGCACGTACATGCACGGGCCCGTGATGGCGCGCAACCCGCACATCGCGGACCTGCTGCTGAAGCTGGCCCTCGACGTGAACGCGCTGCCGCCGGTCGACGACCGGTGGTACGAGGCCCTCAGGAACGAGCGCATCAGCGCCGCCGTGCAGCCCGCCTGAGCAGCCCTCCCGCCCACCCGAGCGGCTCCGGGGACACCCCCGGCCGCACCCCTTCTGAGCAGGGGATTCGCCATCTGAGCGCGGGGGCGGGGAGGGCCTGCGCCCGCCTGTCCAGCAGGCGGACGCCGGGTTCGGCGCGGGCCCCGGGCGCCGGTAGGGTGGCGGCGATCAGACCGGACGACGGGGTCCGGCCATCGCCCCACACGTTGAAAAGGTTGTCCGGGCCATGCGAATTGGCGTCCTCACCTCCGGCGGCGACTGCCCTGGTCTCAACGCGGTGATCCGGTCCGTGGTGCACCGGGCCGTCGTCGACCACGGCGACGAGGTCATCGGGTTCCACGACGGCTGGAAGGGCCTCCTGGAGTGCGACTACCGCAAGCTCGACCTCGACGCGGTCGGCGGCATCCTCGCCAGGGGCGGCACGATCCTCGGCTCCTCCCGCGTGCAGCCCGCGCACCTGCGCGGCGGCGTGGAGCGTGCCCGCGGCCACGTCGCCGACCTGGGGCTCGACGTGATCATCCCGATCGGCGGCGAGGGCACCCTGAAGGCGGCCAACCTGCTCTCCGAGGCGGGGCTGCCGATCGTCGGCGTCCCGAAGACCATCGACAACGACATCGCGTCGACGGACGTGACCTTCGGCTTCGACACGGCCGTGGGGGTGGCGACGGAGGCGCTCGACCGGCTGAAGACCACCGCCGAGTCCCACCAGCGGGTGCTGATCGTGGAGGTCATGGGCCGGCACACCGGGTGGATCGCGCTGCACTCGGGCATGGCTGCGGGCGCCCACGCCGTCGTCGTGCCGGAGCGGCCCTTCGCCATCGACGAGCTGGCCGAGGTCGTCGGCAGGCGGTTCTCCGCGGGCAAGCGGTTCGCGATCGTGGTGGTCGCCGAGGGCGCGAAGCCGCGCGAGGGCTCGATGGAGTTCGACGAGGGCGGCACCGACATCTACGGGCACGAGCGGTTCGCCGGCGTCGCGGGGCAGCTCGCCGTCGAGCTGGAGCAGCGGCTCGGCAAGGAGGCGCGGCCTGTCATCCTCGGCCACGTCCAGCGCGGCGGCACGCCCACGGCGTACGACAGGGTGCTCGCGACCCGGTTCGGCTGGCACGCGGTCGAGGCGGCGCACCGCGGCGAGTTCGGCATGATGACGGCGCTGCACGGCACCGACATCGACATGGTGCCGCTGACGGAGGCCGTCGAGACGCTCAAGACGGTGCCCGCCGAGCGGTACGCGGAGGCGGAGTGCGTGCTGTGAGCCGGCCGGCCTGACGGTGCGTCCGCCGTGTCCCGGTGCCGCCCCCGCCCGCGAACGCGGCCGGGGGCGGTTCTAGTCTGGGTCCGGACATCAGGCACGAACCAGCCCCCATGGGAGTACGCGGATGGATCACGGCATGCACGGCATGATGACGGACCTGCCGCCGTTCACGCTGGGGCGCGCCTTCGCCTACTCGGACGACCCGTTCTTCCTGGTCGGCTGCGTGCTGGCGCTCGCGCTCTACGGCTGGGGCGTGGTGCGGCTGCGCCGCAGGGGCGACGCCTGGTCGCCCGGCAGGACCGTGTCGTTCGCCGCGGGCGTCCTGATGGTCGGCGTGACGATGTGCACGGCGCTCAACGACTACGGCATGGTCATGTTCAGCGTGCACATGGTGCAGCACATGATCATCAGCATGGTCGCGCCGATCCTGCTGCTGCTCGGCGCCCCCGTGACCCTGGCGCTGCGGACCCTGCCGGTGCTGGGGCGGGGCCGCAAGGGGCCGCGCGAGCTGCTGCTGATGCTGCTGCACAGCCGGTTCGTGCGGGTGGTCTCGCACCCGGCGTTCACGATCCCGGTGTTCATCGCGAGCCTGTACGGCCTCTACTTCACGCCGATCTTCGACTTCCTGATGCGCTCCGAAGCGGGGCACATCGTGATGATGGTGCACTTCCTCGCGGTGGGCCTGCTGTTCTTCTGGCCGATCATGGGCGTCGACCCGGGCCCGCACCGCTCCGGCTACCTGATGCGGATGCTGGAGCTGTTCGCGGGCATGCCGTTCCACGCGTTCTTCGGCATCGCGCTGATGATGGCGAGCCAGCCGATGATCCGCGCGTACGAGCACCCCGCGGCCTCGCTCGGCATCGACGCGCTCTCCGACCAGACGGCGGCGGGCGGCATCGCCTGGGGCTTCAGCGAGGTCCCCTCGGTGCTGGTGCTGATCGCTCTCGTCTTCCAGTGGTACCGCTCCGACCAGCGCCAGGCCGTCCGCAGCGACCGGGCGGCCGATCGCGACGGCGACAAGGAGCTCGCCGCGTACAACGCCTACCTGGCGGCGCTCCAGGCCAGGGGCCGCTAGCGCCCGCGCCTCCGTTCGGCGAGGATGGGGGCACCGTCTGGCCGGGGAGGAGGACACAGATGTCCGGTTCCACCAAGACCATGGGCGTCGTCACCGTGGTCGCGCTCGTGGTGGTCACCGCGTACACCGTGGGGCTCGGGAGCAGCGGCTGGCTCTGGTTCGGCTGGGTCGTGCTCGGCCTGGTGACCCTCGGCATGATCGCCACCGGCAGGGAGCACTGAGCGGGGGGCGGGCCCGGCAGGCCGGCTCCCCGCGACCGTACCGACCGCGGGGAGCCGTACCGCCGTCCGCTGCGGTACGGCCCCCTGCGGCGGTCAGCCGCTGTCGTCGCGGCGGGCCGCGGTCGCCGCGCCGTTGACGCTGCCCGACTGCTCGCGGACCTGGAGTTCGGCGCCCGGCGCCTGGTCCGTGCCGCTCTGCGCGGCCTTGGCCGGCCCGGTCTGCGCGCGGAGTGTGTTCAGGATGGCCATGCCCTGGCCGACCAGGCCCGCCACCATCTCGTTGAGCCCGTCCGTGCCGTTGAGCACGGTCAGCTGGGAGCCCTGGAGGCCGCGGGCCGCCGCCTCGGCGAGCTCGGGCAGCACCTCGACGACGCGGTTGGCGGCGATGAGCTCCTGGTTGCCGTTCTTCAGGGACTCGGCGCGCGCGGCGTTGGCGTCGGCCTCGGCCTGCGCGAGGGCCCGTTCGGCGTAGGCCCTGCCGTCCGCCTCCGCCTTGGCACGGTCGCGGTTGGCCTCGGCGAGGGTCCGCTGCCGGTACGCCTCGGCGTCGGCGGGGCGCCGTACCTCCGCCTCCAGGCGCTGGGCGGCCAGCCGGGCCTGGCGCTCGGCGAGGGCCGTCTGCGCCTCGATGACCTCGTGCGAGGCGTTGGCCTCCGCCAGCGGTCCCGCCTGGCTCGCGCGGGCCGCCGCCTGCTCGGTCTCGGCCTGGAACCCGGCGCGCTTGATCGCCGTGTCCCGCTCGTAGGCGGCCTTGAGCGCGGCGGCCTCCTGCTCGCGCTCGGCCGCCTGCTGGTCGGCACGTGCCTGGGCGATGCGCGCCTGGCTCGCGACGGCGGCGGCGTGCGGCGCCGCCAGGTTGTCGACGTAGCCGGTGCTGTCCATGATCTCCTGGATCTGGAGGGCGTCCACGACGATGCCCAGCTTCTCCATCTCGCTGTGGCTGCCCGCCTTCACCTCCTGGGAGACCCGGTCGCGCTCGCGGATGATCTGCTCGACGGTGAGGCCGCCGATGATGGACCGCAGATGGCCGGAGAAGATCCGGCCGACCAGCTCCTCCATGCGGTGCTGCTCGGTGAGGAACCTGCGGGCGGCGTTGGCGATGGACACCGCGTCGTCGCCCACCTTGAAGACGGCCACCGCCCGCACGGTCAGCCTGATGCCCTGCTGGGTGACGCACTCCTCCGCGATCTCGGCCTCGCGCAGCGCGAGCGAGAGCATGCGCGCCCGCTGCTTGACCGGAAGGACGAAACTGCCGTGGCCCGTGACGATACGGAACTGCGTGTCGTCCCGCCGCCGCTTGGAACCGGAGATGAGCATGGCCTCGTTGGGCGCGGGAACACGCCAGAACAACATGAGTGGACTCCTGTCGCAAACGTGGTGGTCGGTGGTCAGGAGGGAAGGGGCTCCACGATCACGGAGCGGGCCGAGATGCACTCGGTGACCAGCACCCTGATGTGTGCGCCGATCGGTTGGTCCGCCCAGGCCGCGTACGCCTCGGAGCCGCCCCGCACGGCTACCAGCACTTCGCCGAATCCGTCCTGCGGGATCGGGACCGTGATCCGGCCGACCGCCCCCACGGGGCTCTCCGACGAGAGATCTGTCTCGGACATCGACCGCAGTCCCACCTCCACCCACCCGTCCGGCCGGGACCGGAGCTGCCCGGCGGCCCCCTGCCGCCGGACGCCTTCACACTACTCCGGACCGGCCGCCGGGCACTGTCCCCGGGACGTCACCGAACGGGAACGGAACGCCCACGTCACAGGAGCAGGTCCGCCAGCCTGTCGACCTCGTCGAGGCGCGCGATCGTGGGCGTGAACGTCAGCTCGTTGACGCCGATGCCGGCGAACTCGCGGACGATGCCGCGGATGCGCTCGGGGGTGCGGACCACGCCGTCGGCGATGGTGCCCGCGTGGTCGCCCGCGTAGGCGTAGTAGCTGCGGACATAGCGGTCGGACGCCTCCTCGTCCGCGGGGTCGGTGCAGAAGTAGGCGAGGCCGAGCAGCCGGGGCTCGCCGGTGCGGCCCGCGGTGCGCCAGGCGTCGCGGATCCGGCCGACCATGGGCTCGGCCCTGCGGGGACCGCCGCCCGCACCGGTCCAGCCCGCGCCCCAGCGCGCGGTCCTGCGCACGGCGCGCGCGCCGTGGCCGCCGATCAGTACGGGAACCTCGGCCCCGCCGGGGACCACGGCGCGCCGCTCGCCCGGGAAGTCGCCGTCCTCGACGGCCTCGCCGCGCCAGGCGGCGTGCAGGTACTCCAGCTGGCGGTCGAAGGCCGCACCCCTGCCCTCGAAGTCGCGCTCGGCCGGGGCGTAGTCGGAGGGGCGGGCGCCGACGCCGAGGCCGAGGGTGAGGCGGTCGCCGCTGAGCTGGGCGAGGGTGCCGGTGATCTTGGCGAGCACCGCGTCGGGGTAGGTGGGGCCGAGGACCGCGTTGGTGGTCAGCCCGATGCGGGAGGTCGCGCCCGCCACGACGGCGAGCGCGGTGAGCGAGTCGTACGAGGGGTACGGGACGCGGCCGATGGTGGAGACGAAGGCGAAGCCGCGCTCCTCGGCGCGGACCGCCCAGTCCCGCATCAGCGGGGCGCTGGTACCGGTGGTGGTGTTGGGGAGTGCGATGCCGATGCGCACGGCGGCGGCTCCTTCGTGGTGGTTCTCGGTGGGTGCGGCGGCCGCGGGGGCGCGGCCGTGTGCTCACCCGGCGGGCACACCTAGCCGTGCCCGCCGGGCCCGTACCGAAACCGGAGTCACCTGCTCCGCCACCTGGGCGCGCTTTCGCGCGCGGCGCCGGGTCAGTACGCGGCGTGCCTGCCGCCCCGCGGCCTGGTCCGCCGCGGCCGGTACAGCAACAGGAAAACGGTGGCGAGCACGGCGACGGCCTGCGCGACGACGGTGAGGGTCTTGTCGCGGAACCACACCGGCTCGTACATGTCGGGGAACGGCCCGAGGGTGCCCACGTCGGCGTAGCGGTAGATCAGCAGCAGGGCGAGGCCGCCCGCTGCGACGGCCCACGCGAACACGTCGCCCGGCACCCGCCGCCACACGAGGACGAGCAGGGCGGCGAGCGCGGCGAGCGCGGCCTCGATGCGAAAGAGCGTGCCCTGGCTGATGCTCTCGCTGACGGCGTCGTAGCGGTCGGCGAGATGGGCGTGCAGATAGGCGTCGACGGCGAGCCCAGCGGCGGCGAGCACTCGGGCGGCGCCGCGCGGGAAGCGTCCCGCTCTCATGTCATCTCTCATGGCAGCTCCCTCAGTTGACCGTGAGTGTGCCCTTCATGAAGGGGTGGATGGAACAGTCGAACGGATAGGAGCCCGCCGTGCGGGGCGCCGTGAACGACGCCGTCCTGCCGGGCGCGATGTGCCCGGTGTCGAACTTCCCGCTGCCGGTGCCGGTGACCGTGTGGGCGGTGGTGTCCTTGTTGGTGACGGTGATCCTGGTCCCGGCCTTCACCGTCAGCCTGGACGGCGCGAACCTGAAGTCGTCGACGGTGATGGTGTGCCCGCCCGCGGCGGGCGCCGACGACGCCGACGGCGGGCGGGCGGAGGGCGACGCACCGCCGCCGCCCCCGCCCCCGGAGCAGCCCGCGACGGCGAGCGCGCCGACAGCCAGTGCGGCGGCGAGCCGGGGCCGGACGGTGCGGGGCGGGAGCGGCATGGGGACTCCGTGTTCCTTGGCGTTCCTCGGCACGTCCGGCGGGACGGCGGGTACAGCGGGACGGCGGGTACGGCGGGGGCACGGCCCCGTGCGGCGGTCGCCCCCAGTGGAACCCGCCGCCCGCCGCCCGGCGAGCGCACGCGTCCGTCCGGGCTACGGCAGGACGGGCCCCGCACCGCACCGCAGGCGCGGGCGGGAACGCGTCACGCCTGTCCGGTCTCGAACCGGCTGATCCGGTCGCCGCGCACGGTGAACGACCACCGGGTGCGCATGTGCCCGTAGGTGCTGTTGGAGTAGTCGGCGACGAGCGACCTGCCGTCGTCGGACTGCGACTCGACCTCGAGGTGGCCGGAGGCGCCGAAGATCTCGCGCTCGGTCCAGGCGGCGAGGTCGCGCTCCGTGCCGTCGTCCGACATCGTCGCCTCGTCGGTGAGCACGGCCGAGAAGGCCGCGCGGTCACCGGAGTTGAGTGCTTCGACGAATCTGGCGACCACGGGGTCTGCGGGCTGGAGCGGCATGGCGCTCCTCCTCTCTTCGGGGGTTCGCCGGGCCTTCGCCGGGGGCAGCCCGGGTGCGCGGGTCGGCGGCGGGGCCAGTATCACCGGGGCGCGGGGCGCGCGCGATCCGGCCGGTGGCGGCGGCTGCCGTGTGTCGAAGATCGCATGCTTGCGTACGACAGCGGCACATGATTCCCGGGTAGGCGCGGCCCGGCACCGGATAATGGGGTGTTTCCGCGGTCTGGAGGGGGTACGGCGTGATGCGTGTCGCGGTGGTGGACGTGGGCTCGACGTCGGCGCACGTGGACGTGGTCGAGCTGCGCAGGAGCAAGCCCCCCAGGCAGTCGGTGACCGTCAAGCACAAGGTGTCGCTCTCCCGCGAGGTGGGTCCTGACGGGCGGATCAGGAAGAAGTCGATGGCCCGGCTGGTGCAGGCGGTGGGCAGGGCCGCCGAGACGGCGGCGCAGCACGGCGCCGAGGAGATGGTGGCCTTCGCGACGTCCGTGGTGCGGGACGCGCCCAACCGCGAGGCGGTGCTCGCGCGGGTCGCAGCGGCCAGCGGCGTGCGGCTCGGGGTGCTGAGCCCGCGCCAGGAGGCCGGGCTCACCTACGAGGGCGCGCGGGCCTGGAGACGCCCGGGGCGGGACGCGCCCCTGCTCGTCGCCGACATCGGCGGCGGGACGTTCGAACTGGCCTTCGGCACCGGGCCGAGGGCCCGCAGCGCGGTGTCCGCGCCGCTCGGGGCCCGGCGCCTGACCCTGGCCGCACTGCCGGGCGACCCGCCGGGCGCCGGGGAGGTGGCGCGGCTGCGCCGCCGCCTGGCGCTTGAGCTGCCCGCCCTGCTGGAGCGGCTGGGGCCGCTGCCCGCCGGGACGGCGCGGGTGGGTGCTTCGCGGGTGTTCGCGCAGCTCGCCGCCACCACGGCCGAGGCGGGTGCCGCGGCCGGCGAGCCCGTGCTGGTACGGGAGCGGCTGCGCGCCGCGCTGCCCGAGCTGGCCGCCATGACCTGGCAGGAGCGCGCGGAACGCCCGGGGGTCTCCAGGTCGCGGGCCCCGCACATCCTGGCGGGGGCGCTGCTCGCCGATGCGCTGATGGGGGCCGCGGGGATCGAGGAGCTTCCGGTGTGCCCCTGGGGGCTGCGGGAGGGCATCGCGCTGCGGCTGCGCGCGGGGCTCGACGGGGATCCCGGGTCGGTGACCGGCCTGGACCGGCTGCGCCAACCCGCCTGATCCACGCGGCAGTTGGGCGTCGCCCACCGGGTCGTCCGGCTGCCGCAGCCCGGCGCTATGCTGCGGTGACCTGGCGGGACCGCTGCGGGTGCGCGGCGGAGAGGGAAGGCGGCGCGGGGTTGGGCACGGCATGGCGTGAGATGATCGGCGGCTTCCCCGGCGCCCGGCCGGGCCCGCCCGCGGGCGAGGCGGCGCTCGCGGCGCTCGCCGAGGCCGTCGGCGGTCCGCTGCCGCCGTCGCTGCACGCCCTGCTGCGGGAGAGCGACGGGGTCGTCGGCCCGTTCGGGCACGCGGTGGTGTGGCCGGCGGCCGGGATCGGGGAGAGCGCGGGCGCCGGGAGCGACCTGCTGTTCTTCGGCGACAACGGCAAGGGCGACCGGTTCGGTCTCCCGCGCGGCTCGGACCGTACGGACGTGTGGCTCCAGGAGCACACCACGGACGCGAGGAAGTGGGTGGCGCCCGGCCTCTGGCCGTTTCTGCGGCGCGCCCTGCGGGGCGACCGCCTCGACTGGTACGTGGACGACCTGGGCTCGGTCTTCCTGCGCTGAGCCGCCGCGCGGGCCCCGGCCCGGGGCGGCGCAGGGCCGCCCCGGGAGCGGGCGCGTCAGCCGTCCGGGCGCAGCAGCCCGCGCTCGTACGCCGCGACGAGGCGCTGGGGCACCCGGTGCACCACGCCGTCGACGGTCACCGGGACGAGCTGGGGCGTCTCCGCCTTCCACTGCGCGCGGCGGTGGCGGGTGTTGCTGCGGGACATCTTGCGCTTGGGCACGGCCATGCGGCACCTCCTGAGGTCGTCAGGAGAGGCTATATGAAAACGACTTCCGTTTCTAATTCGCGGCGCCGCCGCCCGGGCGTACCACCACAGCCTCGGCGCTGATGTCGCCCGCGTACCTGAAGTGCAGGGTGAACGGCAGGTGTTCGCCGAGCCTCGGGATCCGGCGGAGACTGACCATGACGTCCTGGCCGTACGCGGTCATACGGACCGAGCCGTGTGCGGGGACGCGGACGGGCTCCCCCATGCGCATGGTGCCCGCGTGGTCGGCGAGCACCGTCCGGGTCAGCGCCGCGGGGCCCGTGGCGGGCGAGCTCACCGCGTCGAGGGTGTCGCCCGCCGGGCCCGTGTTGTCGATGCGGAAGAACGCGGCGGTGGTGCGGGCGTCGAGCGGCGGCCGGTAGACGGTCCCCTCGGACACCGTCACCCTGCTCGGCCTGGCCGCGTGGCCCCCGGCCGACCAGGCGCCGAGGCCGGCCAGGGCGAGCCCGCAGCACAGCACGGGCGCGACGGCGGCGCGCAGCGCCCCGGCGGCCCGGCGCGCGGCTCCCGGGGCTCGGGACGCGGCTCCGAGGGCACGGCGCGCCGCGCGCCGGAGCGCGTCGCCCCTCACGCGCGCCTCCCCGCGGTGCGGGCGCGGGGGCCGAGGGCCGCGCGGGGCGGGCGGTGCGGGCCCGGCTGCCAGGTGCGCAGGCGCAGGCTGCCGGCGACCACCAGGACCGAGCTCGCCGACATGGCCGCGGCGGCGACCATCGGGTCGAGCAGGCCGACCGCGGCGAGCGGCAGGGTGACGGCGTTGTACCCGAACGCCCACAGCAGGTTGGCCCGTACGGTCGCCACGGTCCTGCGAGCCAGGGCGAAGGCGTCGGCGAGCGCCTCGATCCCCTCCTCCCGCACGAGCGTGACGTCCGCAGCGCCGACCGCGGCGTCCGTGCCGCTGCCCAGGGCGATCCCGAGGTCGGCGGCGGCGAGCGCAGCGGTGTCGTTGACACCGTCGCCGACCATGGCGACGCGGTGCCCGCGTCCGCGCAACTCCCGTACGAGACGGGCCTTGTCCTCCGGGCTCTGCCCGGCGTGCACCTCGGTGACGCCGAGCCGGTCCGCGACGCCGCGCGCCGGGCCCTCCAGGTCGCCGGTGGCGAGGACCACGGAAAGGCCGAGGCGGCGCAGCCGGTCGACCGCGCGGTAGGCGCCGGGGCGCAGCACGTCGCCGAGTTCCAGGACCAGTTCGGGCCTGCCGTCCACCTCGACGGCCACGGCCGTGTGGGCGCGGGACTCGGCGGCGTCCCCGGCCCTGGCGAGCTCGGGCGGCAGGCCGCGGCCCGCGGCGTACACCGCCACGCGGCGGCCCTCCACCGTGCCGCGCACCCCGGCGCCCGGGGTGGCGGCGAAGTCCGTGACGCGCGGCAGCGCGGCGCCGGGTGAGAGCCCGCGGGCGCGGGCGGCGACCGCCCGGCCCACCGGGTGCTCGGAGGCGTCCTCGACCGCTCCTGCGAGGCGCGTCGCGGCCTCCTCCCCGAGGCCCGCCGGGTCGGCGGTGGCCGCGAGGACGGCCATGCGCCCGGTGGTGAGGGTGCCGGTCTTGTCGAGCACGACCGTGTCGACGCGCCGCAGCGTCTCAAGCGCCGTGGGTCCTGAGACCAGGACGCCGAGCTGGGCGCCGCGGCCGCTCGCGGCGAGGAGCGCGGTGGGCGTGGCGAGCCCGAGGGCGCACGGGCAGGCGACCACGAGGACGGCGACCGCGCAGGTGACGGCGGACTCAGGGGACGCCCCCGCGCCGAGCCAGAACCCGAGGACGGTGACGGCAAGTGCGACGACGCACGGCACGAACGCTCCGGCGACGCGGTCGGCGAGGCGCTGGGCGCGCGCCTTGCCCGCCTGGGCCTCGGTGACCAGCCGGGCGATCCTGGCGAGGCGGGTGTCCTCGCCGACCGCGGTCGCCCGTACCACGAGCCGGCCGCCCGCGTTGACTGCGGCGCCGGTCACGCCGTCGCCCGGGCCGGTCTCGACGGGCTCGCTCTCCCCCGTGACGAGGGACAGGTCGACGGCGCTGCGCCCCTCGACCACGGTCCCGTCCGTGGCGATCCGCTCGCCCGGCCGTACGGTGAACCTGTCGCCGACCTTCAACTCCGATGCGTCTACGAGGCGTTCGCGGCCCTCCCCGTCGAGGAGGCGGACACTGCGCACGGTCAGGGCGGCGAGCGCCCGCAGCGCCTGCCCCGTCCCCCGCCGGGCGCGGCCCTCCAGCACCCGCCCGAGCAGCACGAAGAGAGGGACGCCCGCGGCGGCCTCCAGGTAGAGGTGCGAGGTGCCGGGGTCCCCGGGACCGGCCGAGGGGAGGAGCGAGAAGGGCATCCGCATGCCCGGCGCGCCCGCGCCGCCCAGGAACAGCGCGTACGCGGACCAGCAGAAGGACGCGGCGACGCCGAGCGACACCAGGGTGTCCATGGTCGCGGCCGAGTGGCGCAGCCCGCGCAGCGCGCCGCGGTGGAACGGCCAGGCGCCCCAGGTGGCGACGGGCGCGGTGAGGACGAAGCACAGCCACTGCCAGTTCCTGAACTGGAGCGCCGTCGACATGGACAGGACGAGCACGGGCAGGGCCAGCAGCGCGACCGGTACGAGCCGCGCCGTCGCCGCGGCCTCCGGTGAGCCGTCCCGGGCGCCGCCGTCCGGCTCCGCGGGCGGTGCGGGACGCCGTACCTCCGCCCGGTACCCGGCGCCTTCGACGGCCGCGACCAGGTCGTCGGCGGGGGTCGCCGCGGGGTGCAGGACCCGGGCGGTGCCGGTGGCGAGGTTCACAGTGGCGCTGACCCCGTCGAGGCGCCCGAGCCGCTTCTCGACCCGGGACACGCACGCGGCGCAGGTCATCCCGGTCACGGCGAGGTCCGTTGCGGTACGGGCCTCGGGCCCGGCCGTCCCACGCCCCGTCATGAGCCGCCCATCCCGCTCATCCCGCCCATGCCGCCCGCGCCGCCGCCCGGCGCGCCGGGGCCGCCGCCCCCGGTGCGGTGCCAGCCGGGGGCGGCGGGTCCTGCGGCCGCGCCGGCCGTGTACGACACCGCGAAGACGGCGGCCAGCAGGACCACGAAGCCGAGCAGCGGGGCGAGCGCGGCGGCGGGGACGGGCCGTCGCGGTCGCGCGGCCGGGGTGGGAGGTGAGAGCGCCACAGGAGTTCCTGACCGGGAGGAGGAGTCAACAGGGTTGAGGGTGGGCCGGGTTGCGGAGTACGGGCCACGGCAGCGCACACCGGGTGCCGGGCGGGCGAAGAGGCGGCGGGCGCCTGCTCCACCGGCACCGCGAGGCCCGTTCCGTATCAGTAGTCGGCCCGCGCCACCGGTGGGTTCCCGTGCTCTCCTGTCGCGCGGGTCACACCCGTACGGGTGGAGCACGGCGGCCACCCGGGCGCCGTGCGCGGACGCGGCGGGTGGCACCATGAGGGCCACCATGCCTGCCGGAAGCGGAGTACGAGCGCTGCGGGCCGCGGTGTTCGCGGCCGTCTGCGTGCTGCTCGGCGCGCTCGGCCATGTGCTGATGTCGGGCCTGCCGCTGCCCTGGTGGGCCCTGGCGGGCGCCGCGCTCGGCACGGCGTCCGCCGCCTGGTGCTGCGCGGGGCGGGAGCGCACCACGCCCTGGGTGGTGGGTTTCACCGTGGCGGCGCAGGCGGCCCTGCACACCTGCTTCACCCTGGCGCAGGCCGTCACCGGGCCGTCGACGGCCCCGCCGTCGTTCTCCCTCCAGTGGGCGCGGTATGTGACCTGCGGCCTCGACATGCGCTCCCTGACCCCGCGTGAGGCGACCCGGATCGTGGTGGACGCCGGGCTCGGCGACCACCTGTCCGCTCCCCCGCCCGGCGGGGCGGCGGCGATGGCGGGCATGCCGGGGATGGCCGGGATGGCGGGCATGCCCTCCGGGTCGTCCACGTCGTCCATGGGCATGGGCATGGGGACGGGCATGGAAACGGGCATGGCCCCGATGCCGCACGGCATGTCCGGCACGGGCATGCTCGCGGCCCACCTGCTCGCCGCCCTGGTGTGCGGGCTGTGGCTCGCGCACGGCGAGCGCGCGGCGTTCCGTCTCGCCCGGGTGGTCGCCCAGTGGCTGCGCGCCCCGCTCCACCTGCCCGCGCCGCACAGCGCCCGGGTGCCCGAGCGCCCCGGCTGCGCCGTCCCGCACGAGCCCGCCGCGCCGCGGCCGCTGCTGCTCACCTACTGCGTCATCACGAGGGGGCCGCCCGCGCGGTCGGCTGTCGCCTGACAGCGCGTCATCCGGCGCCGCGCCACCGCGGCCCCGGCACCCCGCCGTGCCCGTACGGCGGCCCCCCGACACCGCGGTGGCGCGGCGCACCCCTGCGCCCGCCGCCCGGATCCCTGCGAAGGAAGCAGCACGATGACTCCTGCTCTCCACGCGCCACCGAGGCCGAGCGACGCGTCGATGACCGCTTGGGCCCTGGCAGCGCGCGACGGCGACCACGACGCCGTCGACCACCTGGTGCGCGCCGTGCACCGGGACATCCGGCGGTACGTCGCGTACCTCGCCGACGATCCGCAGGCGACCGACGACCTCACCCAGGACACGCTCCTGCGGGCGCTCGGCAGCCTCAGCCGCTTCGAGGGGCGCTCCTCCGTGCGCACCTGGATGCTGACCATCGCACGGCGGGTGGTCGCCGACAGCATCAGACGCGCGGCGGCCCGGCCGCGCCTCGCGGACCGCGAGGACTGGCAACTCCTCGCGGAACAGCGCCAGGACGGCACGCTCACCCCGGTGGAGGACCTGGTCGTGCTGCGCGAACTGCTCGGCGCGCTCTCCGCGGAGCGGCGCAAGGCGTTCCTGCTCACGCAGGTCCTCGGGCTGCCCTACGAGGAGGCGGCCGCGGTGTGCGCCTGTCCCGTGGGCACGGTGCGCTCGCGCGTCGCCAGGGCGCGCAGCTGCCTCGCCGCCCTGCTCGACGAGCCCGCGTCCGGTGGGCCCGGCGCGCAGGACCCGGGCTGCGGACCCGGCGCGCGATGACGGCGTCGGCCACCGCCCCCGGCGGTGGCCGACCGGGGGCGGTGGCGGTACTCAGGCGAGCACGGCCAGCATGACCGCCATGCCGAGCGCCATCACACCGTGGCAGGAGAGGTCGTAGGCGGCGGACGCGGTGCCGTCCGCCGCCGCGCGTGCCGGGCCGGCTGCGCCCTCCCCCGCCCGGCGGGGTGCGGCGCGCGCCAGGTCGAAGCCGCGGGCGAGCAGGCGCAGCGCGAGGGCGAGGAAGGCCACGGCGAGCACGGCGGCCACGGCGCCGTCCGTCCCGTGCAGTGTCATCGAGGCGGTGGCACCCGGGGCCGACATGTCCATCCCCGGCATGTCCGCCATGGCGCCTGCGCTGCCGGGGCGCGGTGCGTCCCCTGCCGCCATCGCGGCGAGCATCCAGGCCATGGCGCCCATCACCGCCGCGTGCGGCAGGGCGTGCCGCAGGCCACGGGCGAGTCCCGTACGCCGGGCACGTACCAGCGCGACGGCGGGGAACCAGGCGCCGGCGAGCGCGAAGAACACGACCTGCGGCGCGGCCGGCAGGCCCATGCCCCAGGGCCACGCCATCACGGCCATGGCCACCGCCATCACCGCGTGCAGGGCGTGCGCGACGCGCTCGGTGGCGTCCTGCCTCCGGCCGCCCGTGGGCCCCGGGACGGCGGCGCGCCATCCGGCGTACGCGGCGAGTGCGGCGAACACGAGCGTCAGCAGCCACCGCAGTCCGGCCGCCGCGATCACAGGGCCGCCCTCCGGCGTCGTACGGCGCCCGTCGCCGCGTCCGCGGCGAGGAGGACCGCAAGCGGGATGCCGAACAGCGGCAGGAAGTACCCGAGTACGCACAGCGCGACGGCGGCGGGCGCGAGCACCCGGCCGGGCAGTCTGCGCCAGGCTCCCCTCGCGGGCGGCGCGGGGAGCCTTCGCCCGCCGCCCCTTGTGGGCCTGCGGCGCCACCACATCCGGTAGCCGAGCAGGACCATGGCGATCAGGCACAGGGCGAGCAGCGCGAGGGCGATCTGGTTGGCGAGCCCGAACAGCAGGCCCATGTGCGCGTCGATGCCCCAGCGGGTCAGCTTGGCGAGGACGGGGTAGTCGGCGAAGCGCAGGTGGGCCGTGACGCGGCCGGTCGCGGGGTCGACGGCGACGGAGTCCTGGCCCTCGGGCCACGACCGCTTGTTCTCCTTCACCTCGTACGCCACACCGGGCCGCGCGGGCGGTGTGATCACGAGGGGGCCCGAGAGCCCGGCCCGGTGGGCCGCGGCGAGCGCGCCGTCGATGCCCACGTCCCGGGAGCCCGCCGCGCCGGGCGCCGGTGCCCGGTGCGGCAGGTCCTTCGCCACCGCCGGCGTCGAGCCGTGCAGCGCGTCCTGGATCTGTCCGATGGCGGTACCCGCGTGGAGCGACCAGGTCAGGCCGGTCGCGGAGAGTCCGAGCAGCCCGACGGCCGCCCACAGGCCCAGGGCACCGTGCCAGGAGGCGGTACGGCGGCGGCCGCCGCCCCCGCGGGGCAGCAGTGTGCGGCGCAGCCGCCGGGAGCGCCGGGGCGCCCCGAGCCACAGCGCCAGGCCGCCCAGCACCTCCACCCAGAGCCAACTAGCCGCCAGTTCACTGTAGTTGCGGCCGAAGTCGCCGAGGTGGAGGGTGCGGTGGAGGCTGTCGAGCCAGGCGCGTACGGGCAGCCAGTCGCCGTTGGTGCGCAGAGTGCCGAGCACATTGCCGGTGTGCGGGTCGACGAACGCGGTGGTGCTGTATCCGTCCGGCAGGCCGGGGACGCCGAACGCGACGCGGGTGCTCGCCGTGGGGGTGGCGGCCGGCTCCACGGACTGGAGCGTGCCACGGGGCACCGCGTGCGCCGCCGCCCGCACCTGCGCGGCGACCGGCAGGCTCCCCGGCCCCGGGCTCACCGTCAGCTCATGCCGGTACAGGGCCTGTTCGAGCTGGGGAGTGGTGGTGTACGCGAGTCCGGTGACGGCGGCGACCAGCAGGAAGGGGCCGACGCACACCCCGGCGTAGAAGTGCAGGCGCAGCAGCAGCGGGCGCACCGCCTGCCGGAGCGCCGGGCCGCCGCGCTCCGGGACCGGGCCGTCCGGCGCGGTGCCGGCGCCGCCGGGCGCCGGGCCGGGGCCCGCGTCCTGCGGTCCCGCTGTCGGTGGTGGTGCCTGAGCCGTCACCCCGAGCTCACTCGTCACGTTCCTCGGCCTTCCGTCAGGTGCGCCGGCTCTCTCACCGGCGTCCCCGAGGAAGTCGTGTGCGCCGCGGGCCCCGATCCCCGCACCCCGGGTGAGGAATGCCATGGCGGGCGGCGGGAACCCCGTGGGGCCGCCGCCCCACTCGGGGGCGGCGGCCCCACGGGCGCCCCGGGCTCAGGCCCGGCGCGGCGTCACGTGGCAAGGGCCCCCGCGAGCAGCGGTACGACCTTGCTCAGCGCGTAGTCCATGGAGAGCACGGAGTCCGTGGCGAAGGCCTGGCTGACGTTCCTGTCGTCCATGACGACGCTGTGCCCCGCCTTCACCCCGGGGATCGCCCGGTAGAGCCGGTCCCCGGTGATCTTGGAGGCCGGGACCCCGATGGTCGTCATCAGCAGGACGTCCGCGTCGAGCAGGTTGAGGTTCTCGCGCGAGACGCTGACGGAGAAGGCGGCGCCCGCGCGCTTCTCGATGGCGGGGTTGTTGCGGAAGCCGAGGCGCTGGACGAAGTCGACCCGGTCCACACCGCTGACGTACGCGCCGTACCCTGCGCCGCTGAGCGCGCCGACGGTGATGGTCTTGTCGTGGAACTCGGGGTGCGCGGCGGCCGCCTTCTCGAACTTCTTCTTGGCGGCCGCGACGAGTCGCGCGCCCTTGCCCTTGAGCCCGAGGGCGTCGGCGACCATCAGGGTCTGCCGGTCCCAGGTGGTCTTGTACTGGTCGCCGCCCTTGGGGACGTCGACGGTGGGCGCGATCTTGCTGAGGTTGTCGTAGCGCTTCTGGTCGCCGCTCGCCTTGGTGTCGAGGATCAGGTCGGGCCTGAGCGCGGCGATCTTCTCGTACTCGGGCTCCAGGGTGCCGATGATCTCGGGCTTCTTCGTGTAGATGCCCTTGGCCCAGGGGCCGACGCCGTCGCCGCCGAACGCGAGCCAGTCGCTCGCGCCGACCGGCTGGACGCCGAGCGCGAGCGCCGTCTCGGCGTCGCCCCAGCCGAGCGCGACCACGCGGGTGGGCTTCTGCTTGACGGTCACGTCACCGAACTTGGTTGGGACGGTGACGGGGAAGGCCGCGTCCCGCGCCCCGGCGGCCGACGGGGCGCCCGTGGCGGCCGCGGAGTCCGGGCCGTCCGACGAGCAGGCCGTCAGTCCCGAGGCGAGCACGGCGGCCGCGGCCAGGGGGAGGACGAGGGATCTGAGGAGGGACCGTCCGCGGGGTCCTGCGGTCGGGCGCTGCACACGAGTGAACATGTATTTAGGTTAGCCTAACCTAACCTTTACTCGTGCCCGGGGTGTCCGGGTCCCGCGGGCCGACGCGGTGCCGCCCCACGGGCACGATCAGCGGCGTCCCCGACGCCGGGTCAGGCACCACATGGCAGGGCATGCCGAACACCTCGGTCACCAGCTCCTCGGTGACGATCCGCGAGGGGGCGCCCTCCGCCACCACCGCGCCGTCCCGCATGGCCACCAGCCGGTCGGCGTAGCGGCAGGCGAGGTTCAGGTCGTGCAGGACGGCCACGATCGTGGTGCCCCGGTCCCGGTTGAGGTCCACCAGCAGGTCGAGGACGTCGAGTTGGTGGCGCACGTCGAGATAGGTCGTCGGCTCGTCGAGCAGCAGGATGCCCGTGCGCTGGCACAGCGCCATGGCGATCCAGGCGCGCTGGCGCTGGCCGCCCGAGAGCGCGTCGACCGGCCGCTCGGCCAGCTCCGAGACGCCGGTGGCCAGCAGGGCGTGGGCGACCGCCTCGTCGTCCCGCGCGCTCCAGCGGCGGAATCTGCCGTGGTGCGGGTAGCGGCCCCTGCCGACCAGGTCCGCGACGGTGATCCCGTCGGGCGCCGAGGGGCTCTGCGGCAGGATGCCGAGGGCCGCCGCCACCTGGCGGGTCGGCATCGCGTGGATGCTGCGCCCGTCGAGCAGGGCGGCGCCCGCCGACGGGGCGAGCAGCCGGGCGAGCGTGCGCAGCAGGGTCGACTTGCCGCAGGCGTTGGGGCCGACGATCACGGTGAACGCGCCCGGCTCGACATCGAGGTCGAGCCCGCTCACCACCTCGCGGCGGTCGTAGCCCACCGTGAGGCCGCGGGCCTGGAGGAGCGGGGTCGAGGTCATCGTGGTCCTTCTGCGTCCGGATGTCGGGAGGAGGGGCGTGCGGTGCGCCCGGGGGCGGGCGCCGTACGGGCGGGCGTCAACGGCGGCCGCCGTACGAGGAGCGCGCCAGCAGCCACAGCAGGTACGGCGCGCCGATCAGGCTGGTCACCACGCCGACGGGGAACTGGCTCGACCACAGCAGGTGCTGTGCCGCGTAGTCGGCGCACAGCACCAGCAGGCCGCCGGTGAGCGCGGCGGGCAGCAGCGCCGGTCCCCCGCCCGGCACCAGCCGCCGCGCGACGGGCCCGGCGACGAACGCCACGAAGGCGACCGGGCCCGCGGCGGCGGTCGCCACGCCCGCGAGCGCCACGGCGCAGGCCAGCAGGGCGGTGCGGGAGCGCTCCACGCCGACGCCGAGGCCCGCGGCGGTGTCGTCGCCGAGCCGTAGCGCCCCGAGCGGGCGGGCCACGAGCAGCATCAGCGGGAGCAGCACGGCGAGGGCGAGCAGCAGCGGCCACAGCTGGTCGAGCGAGGCGCCGTTGAGACTGCCCGTGAGCCAGAGCAGCGCGTCCTGCGCCTCGGTGACCTGGGCGTTCGTCAGGAGGTACGAGGTGACGCTGGAGAGCCCCGCGCCGATCCCGATGCCGATCAGCACGAGCCGGCTCCCGGTGACCCCGCCCCGCCGCGCGAGCAGGTACATCGCCGCGGCCGTGGCCAGGGCGCCGACGAGCGCCGCGGCCGACAGGGCGAATCCGCCGGCCTTGAAGACGAGGGAGGCGAGGACGGCCGCGGTGCCGGCGCCCTGGCTCACCCCGATGACGTCGGGGCTGGCCAGCGGGTTGCGCAGCAGCGCCTGGAAGACCGCGCCCGCCATGCCGAGTGCGAGCCCCACGGCGAGGCCGGTGAGCGCCCTGGGCAGGCGCAGGTCGAGCACGACGTAGCGGGTGGCGGTGTCGCCGCCGCCGGTGAGCGCGGAGACCACCTCCCGCAGCGGCACCGCCATGTCGCCGTGCGCCAGCGCGAGGCAGAAGACGGCGGCCGCGGCGGCAGCGAGCGCCGCGCACACCAGGGCGGTGCGGGCCAGGCCGCGGCGCCGCGCGCGCACCACCCGGCGCCGTACGGCCGCGAGCCGCTCCCCCGCCGCGCCGTACGGGACCTCAGGTGCGGTGTCCGCGCAGGACGCCACGGCGGAGCCCGGGCCGCTCACAGCTCGACCGCCTTGCGGTAGCGCACCAGCAGGACGAACGGCACGGCGCCGAGCGCCGCCGTCACGATGCCCACCTGCACCTCGCCCGGCCGGGCCACCACCCGCCCCGCCACGTCGGCCAGCAGGACGAGCACGGGTGCGAGCAGGGCGCTGTACGGCAGGATCCAGCGGTGGTCGGGGCCGGTGAACAGACGTACCGCGTGCGGCACCACCAGGCCCACGAAGCCGAGGGGCCCGGCCACCACGGTGGCGGAGCCGCACAGCACCACCACGCACGCGGCGGCGCCGAGCCGGGCTGCGCCGACCCGCTGGCCGAGCCCCCTGGCGACATCGTCGCCGAGCGCGAGGGCGTTGAGCCCGGGTCCGAGCAGCAGGGCGCAGGCGCCGCCGACGGCCGCGAACGGCAGGGCCTGCCAGAGCACGGGCGCCTCCCGGCCGGCGAGGGAGCCGACCTGCCAGAAGCGGTACTGCTCGAAGGTGTCGTTGTCGCCGAGCAGCAGCGAGGTGGTGAGCGCGGTGAGGGCCGCGCTGACCGCGGCGCCCGAGAGGGCGAGCTTGAGCGGGGTCGCCCCCTCGCGGCCCATGGACCCCACCCCGTACACGAGGGCGGCGGCGAGTGCCGCGCCGAGGAAACCGAACCAGATGTAGTGCGAGGGTTCCGCGAGGCCCAGCACGCTGATCGCGAAGACCACGCTGACCGAGGCGCCGGCGTTCACCCCGAGCAGCCCGGGGTCGGCGAGGGGGTTGCGGGTCACGCCCTGCATGACCGTGCCGGCGAGGCCGAGCGCCGCGCCCGCGAGCAGCCCGGCGGCCGTGCGCGGCACACGCACCTCGTGGACCACCAACTGCCCGCGGTCCAGGGCGTCGGAGTGCAGCAGCGCATGCACCACGTCGCCCGCGCCGACGCTCCCCGACCCGACGAAGAGGCTCGCCCAGACGGCCGCCGCGAGCAGCACGGCCGCCGGCAGCAGCCCCGCGGCGAGCAGCCGCGCCCTGCCGCGGGGCGCCGCGGGGCGCGGTGGCGCCGCGGCGGCGGGCAGCACGTGGGGCATCGGCGGTCCCCTGGGCGTGTCGGGGCCGGGCCATCCGTACGGAGACCCGACGCGAGGGATAGATCAGGTTAGGCTAACCTAAAGGCGATCTGCCCCTGACACCCACCCCGGAAGCACCCGCCATGCCCCGTCCCCCGCGGTCCGCCACGGCCGCCGTCCCCACGGCCCCCGTACCCGCGAGCACGGCGCAGGGGCGTCCGCCCCGCCCGAGTGCCGCCACCGCGGCGCCCGCGCCGCGCCAGGTCCCGGCGCCCGCGCCCGGGTTCACGCCGCCGCCCGCGCCCGCCTGGACCGAGCTGCGCTCCGAGGAGGAGCTGACGGAGCTGCTGGGCGGCGCGCCGCACCCGATCGTCATCGAGAAGGTGCGCCCCGACCTCACCGACGCCGACCTCGCGCTGCTCGCGGCCTCGCCGTTCTGCGTGGTCGCCACCTCCGACGACGAGGGCAACTGCGACACCTCGCCCCGCGGCGGCTCCCCCGGCTTCGTGCACGTCGTGGACCGCGGGAGGGTGGCGATACCGGACCGCCCCGGCAACCGGCGCGGCGACAGCTTCCGCAACATCCTGCGCAACCCGCACGTGGGCCTGCTCCATCTGGTGCCGGGCTCCAAGGAGATACTCCGGATCAACGGGCGCGCCCGCATCCTCACCGAGGCGCCGTTCTTCGACCTGATGGCCGTGAAGGGCCAACGCCCCTCCCTGGCGCTGCTGGTGGAGATCGACGAGTCGTTCAGGCACTGCCCGCAGTCGCTGCGCCGCTCGGGCCTGTGGGACCCGCGCCCCTGACAGGGCCCCGCGCGCCGCACCGAACTCCCCGCGACCGACCCGGCATTGCCCTGTCTTTGCGGGCGCGGCCCGCCGGGTTCCGCGGGCGGTCGCCGTGCGTTCACCGAGGCTTCGTCCGCGTTCCTTAGCGTGCTGCGACCCCGTACGACCTTCCTCGGCGGGGCAGCGACCTTGGAGCAGCATGACGATGGCCCGCAACCCCAGGCCCCGGCCGCGCGGCGGGAGCGGCGCACCGGCCGCCCCCGCCGCCGCGGGGCAGGTGGCGCCCGTGTCCCTCGCCGAGTGCCTGAGCGCCTGTGCGGCGCACAGCGGCAAACTCGTGGCGAGCCTGGACCGGCGCCGCGGCGAACTGGCCGAGCGGCTGCGCGCCGTGCTCGCCCTGCACGCGCAGGACCCGGTCTCCCGGGAGGCGCCCGCCGCGGCCGGCTCCGGTGCGGTGAGCGGCCTGTTCCGCCGGGCCGCGCGTCCGGGGCAGGCGGCGGGCGGCAGGCCCCTGACCCCCGGGCTGCTCGACGCGCTCCTCGACGCCGGGAGCAAGGCGCTCGAGTGCGGGTACGACGACGAGCGGCGGCTCGCCCTGCTCATGTCCGCCGCGATCCTCACCGAGCGCAAGGGCTCGCGCGCGGGGTGGCGGCTGCGGGCGCGCGCCCTTGAGGCCCTGGGCGACGAGGGCGCGGCGATCGACGCGTACCAGAACTACCTGGACCGGACCTCGGAGGACGGCTACGGCATCGCCTCGAAGATCGCGGGGCTGCGGATCGCGGGAGAGCGCGCGGCCGAGGCGGTGGCGCTGCTTGAGCGCGCGTGCCCGGCGGCGGCCCCGTACGCGAAGGGGCCGGCCACCGACGCCTGGGCCGAGGGCCTCGCCCTGCACGACGCGGGCGACTGGGCGGGGGCCGAGCCGCGCCTCGTCGGCGCGCTGCTCGCCCTCGCGGGCGACGGGAGCCCCGCCGACGACTTCCGGCAGGGCGTGGGCGACTACCTCGACCTGCGCGCCGGGCGGCGGGGCGGCGACGCCGCGGGCCTCGGCGAACTGGCGGGCCTCTATGCGGACATGCGCAGGAACCGGATACGCGGCCCGGTCGACGACCCGGGGTTCGGCGGGACCGAGTGGCTGAGCATCGGCGAGTTCCGCGGCCTGATCACCGGCAAGTCGATCTGCCTGGTCGCCAACTCGCGGAGCCTGGGCCGCAGTTCACTGGGCGCGGAGATCGACTCCTACGACCTGGTGGTGCGCTTCAACTCGTACCGGATCGACGCGCCGGCGACCGGCGCGCGCACGGACATCCACGCGTCCATCCACAAGCACGCCTTCAACTGGGACCAGCACGTCACGACCCGGCTGGTCTTCGGCGGCGTCCCGGGCGACTGGATGTACTCCCTGCGCAACCGCCTGGTGCCGGGGGCACAGCGCTACCTGGGCGACGACTCGCTGCGCTGGCCCCTGCGGAACGTCGGCAGGGTGGGCGCCGACGTCTGGCCCTCCGTCCCCACCACCGGCTTCAACACGCTGTGGCTGCTCGACTTCCTCGACGTCAGCCCGCGGCTCGACCTGTTCGGCTTCGACTTCTACGAGAGCGGCGCGTACCGCGTCCAGGAGGCCATGCGCCAGCCCATCGCCTCCGTGCACGAGTACCGGGACGAGAAGGCCTGGGTGATGGAGCGCGCCACCCGCGTGACAGAGACAAGGATCTCCCTGAGATGACCAGCGCATCCCGCACCGCCGCCGCACCGCAGACCGGGAACCTCACGGGCCGGCGCAGGATCGCCTTCGCGAGCTTCGTCGACGAGAACTACCTGCCGGGCTTCCTCGCGCTGCTGCGCAGCCTCGCCCTGTCGAACCCGTCGGTGTGCGAGGACTTCCTCGTCCTCCACGAGGACCTGCGCCCGACCTCCGTGGCGCGGATACGCGCCCTGCACCCCCGCGTCAGGCTGATACGGGTGGACGCGGAGCGCTATGACGGATACGTCAAGGGCGATCAGCACAACTACCTCGTCCGCAAGGCGTACTTCATCCTCGATGTGTTCCGCGTCCGCGACTACGACACGGTCATCGCCCTCGACACCGACATGGTGGTACTCGGCGACCTCGGCGAACTGCTGCGGCTGCGCGAGGGGATCGCGGCCGTGCCGCAGTTCTTCTACGGGCAGCACAAGCTCAACAGCGGCCTGCTGGTGATCCAGCGCGAGTACCTCACCGACGCGTTCTGCGCCCGGCTCGACGCGGTGGGCCGCAGCGGGGACTACGAGCTCGACAAGCACGACCAGGGCATCCTGAACGCGGTGCTCGACGGGGACTTCGTGCGGCTCGACTCGCGGTACAACTTCGTCAAGCGGCGGCTCTCCGGTGACCTGCCGGTCCCCGAGGACACGGTGGTCCTGCACTTCACCGGCCGCCACAAGCCGTGGCAGGGCGGGGAGGACGGCTACGCGGGCGCCGAGGAGTGCTGGCGGTCGTTCGAGCTGGCGGACGACCGGTTCCGCGCCGCGTACCTGGCGCTGCCGAAGGCACTCCACCACGACCTCGCCGTGCACCTCGGCACCCCGCACGTGGCGCGCACGGGGAGCCTCGACGGCGCACGCCGCCTCGCGCAGGCGCACCTCGACGCGGGCGAGTACCAGCAGGCCGCCGACGCGTTCAGCGGTGTGCACATCCCCGCGGACGAGGCCCTGCCGCACGAGGTGTACGGGCGGGCGCTGATGAGCCTGTCGCGCGACCGGGAGGCCGAGGCGCACCTGCTGCTCGGCACCTCTGTGCCGACGCGCGCGGCGAGCGCCTTCAGCCGGCTCGCGCAGCTCGCCTGGGTGCGCGGCGACGACGCCTCGGCGCACGCCTACGCGACGGACGGCCTCCGCGTCGACCCGACGCACCGGGCGAGCCGCCTGATGCGGCAGCGCAGCGCGCCGCGCCCGCCCGTCCAGGAGGGGCCGGCGGACGAGCAGCTCGCGCACGTCGCCTTCTACATGCCGCAGCAGGGCAACGCGGGCGACAAGGTGCTGCCGGAGTCTGTGCGCCTGGCCTTCGGCCCGGAGAGCGGCCCGCGCCGCTGGCACTCCGTGCACGCGCACCGGCTGTTCGACGAGGCGGCGCTCGCCCGGGTCAACAGGCGGCGCGGCCTGGTCGTCGGCGGTGGCGGCCTGTTCATCCCGGACACCGCGCCCAACGGCAACAGCGGCTGGCAGTGGAACGTCACGGACGACGCGCTCGCCCGGATCGACGTGCCGGTCGTGGTGTACGCCGTCGGTTTCAACGCGTTCGACGGGCAGCGCTACGGCTTCGACAGGTTCCGCACCTCGCTCACGCGGCTGGTGGAGCGCGCCGACTTCTTCGGGCTGCGCAACCACGGCTCCATCGAGCAGGTGCGCGCGCTGCTGCCCGCAGGGCTGCGCGACAAGGTCCGCTACCAGCCGTGCCCGACGACGGTCACGCGGCAGCTCGTCGACGGCTGGCGCGACCCGGCGCGCCGGGACGACACGGTCCTGCTCAACGCGGCCTACGACCGCGCGGGGATGCGCTTCGGCCACGACTACGGCCACTTCCTCGGGCAGTTGGCCGAGGCGGTACGGGCGATCGGCGCGCACGCCGAGGTGAAGTGCGTGGCGCACGCACTCGACGACGAGCGCGTCGCCTTCGACCTGCGGCGCGAGCACGAGATCTCGCTGCCCGTCGTGCCCCTGTACGACGCGGACAACGACACCATCAGGGACGTGTTCGCCCGCACCCGGCTCGTCATCGGGATGCGCGGGCACGCGACGATGATCCCCTTCGGCTGCGGCACGCCGGTGATCAGCCTGATCTCGCACCCGAAGATGGCCTACTTCCTCGCGGACATCGACCGGCCCGGCTGGGGCCTTTCGGTGCACGACGCGCACCTCGGCGCGCGCCTCACCGAGCTGGCGGTGTCGATGCTGGACGACCAGGCGGGCGCCGTCGCCGACGTGCACGGGCGCCAGCAGGAGCTGTGGAAGGTCACTCAGGCCAACGGCGCGGACATCGCGTCGGCGCTCCCGTCACACACCGGCGCGCCGGCGCCCCGCGGGGGCTGACGCGCGCACCGCGGTACGGGCCTTCCGCGCGCCCGCACCGCGGTCCCGGCCCAGCGCGCGCCCGCCCGCGTCCCGGTACGCGCCCGCGCCGCGACCTGCCCACCGCCTCGCCCCGGATCGAACGCTTGACCAATTCGTTAGGATATCCCGGGCAATTCTTGAACGCGGAACAGAGGGGCCGGCGATGAAGGGTGCGGCACGCACGCGAAAAACGGCGCTGCCAGGAGTAGGGACGCGGTGCGACCTCGACACCGGGACAGGGCAGCACCTGTCCGTCGTGGTCCACCTGGACGGCCGCCGCACGGTCGGCTTCCACGACCCGGAGGACGAGGACAGCTGCAAGGAGACGGTGACCCTCGCGCCCGACGAGGCGGCGGCGCTCGCGGAGGTGCTCGCCCCCGACTCGCTGCGGGCCGTGCGGCAGCAGGTCGAGATCGACCTGGTCACCGAGCGCATCCCGGTCTCCAAGAACTCCCCGTACGCGGGCCGCCCGCTCGGCGAGACCAAGGCGCGCACCCGCACGGGCGCGTCCATCGTCGCCGTGCTGCGCCGCACCGGCGCGTTCCCCTCCCCCACGCCCGACTTCCGCTTCGCCATCGGCGACGTCCTGGTGGTCGTCGGGACCCGGGAGGGCGTCGACGCCGTCGGCACACTGATCGCGGGAGGATAGGCGCGTGCAGGACACCTCGCTGCTCATAGAACTCGGAGCCATCGTCCTGGCGCTCGGCATCCTGGGCCGCTTCGCGGGCCGTATCGGATTCTCGCCGATCCCCCTCTACCTGCTCGCGGGCCTCGCCTTCGGCAAGGGCGGGCTGCTCCCGCTCGACGCCAGCGAGGACTTCGTCGCCACAGGCGCCGAGATCGGCGTCATCCTGCTCCTGCTGCTGCTCGGCCTGGAGTACAGCGCGTCGGAGCTGGTCAGCAGCCTCAAGACGCAGTACCCCTCGGGTGCCATCGACTTCGTCTTCAACGCGCTGCCCGGCGCGGCGGCCGCGCTGCTGCTCGGCTGGGGGCCCGTCGCCGCCGTCGCCCTCGCGGGGGTGACCTGGATCTCCTCGTCCGGCGTCATCGCGAAGGTGCTCGGCGACCTCGGGCGGCTCGGCAACCGCGAGACCCCCGTCATCCTCGGTGTCCTCGTCATGGAGGACCTGGCCATGGCGGTGTACCTGCCGATCCTGACGGCCCTGCTCTCGGGAGTGGGCCTCGCGGGCGGCAGCATCACCCTGCTCATCTCGCTCGGCACGGTCGGCGCCGTCCTCTATGTGGCGCTGCGCCACGGGCGGCTGATCAGCAGGGCCGTCTCCTCGGACAACGCGGAGATGCTGCTCCTCGTCGTGCTGGGCCTCGCGCTGCTCGTCGCCGGCATCGCGCAGCAGCTCCAGGTCTCGGCGGCGGTCGGCGCCTTCCTTGTGGGCATCGCCCTGTCCGGGGAGGTCGCGGAGGGCGCGAGCAGCCTGCTCACACCGCTGCGCGACCTGTTCGCCGCCGTGTTCTTCGTCTTCTTCGGACTGAGCACCAACCCGGCCGACATCCCGCCGGTGCTGCTGCCCGCCCTGCTGCTGGCCGCCGTGACGGCGCTGACGAAGGTGGCGACCGGGTACGTCGCGGCCCGCAGGGCGGGCATCAGGACCGCGGGCCGGTGGCGGGCGGGTGGCGCGCTGGTCGCACGCGGCGAGTTCTCCATCGTCATCGCCGGGCTCGCCGTGGGTGTCGACTCGCGGATCGGCCCGCTGGCCACCGCGTACGTGCTGATCCTGGTGATCCTCGGCCCGCTGGGCGCCCGCTTCACCGAGCCGGTGGCCCGCCGCCTCACCGCCCGTGCGGCCCGCCGCACCCGGCGCGAGAGCCGGGCGGAGGCGCCGGAGGACCCGCTGCCCGACACGCAGGTCTCAGGCCGCTCGTAGCGCGCCGCGGCGGCCGCGCCGCCGGCCGCCGCATGGGACCGGGGGTACCAGGCACATCGCCGCCCCGCGTTCCATGCTGGAAGGCATGAGGCGCACCGATTCCGACTCCCCGAAGGACACCGCGGACTCCGCGGGCAGGTCCGGGTCCGCCGCGCGGTCCGAGGCCCGCCGGGCGGGCGCGGGCTCGGGCGACCGGGCGCTCGGCGACTTCCTGCGCGCGCTGCGCGGGCGTGCCGACCCGGCGCGGCTCGGCGTGTTCGACGACGGCAGGCCGCGCCGGGTCCCCGGCCTGCGCAGAGAGGAACTGGCGGAGCTCGCGCACGTCAGCGTCGACTACGTCGTACGGATCGAGCAGGGCCGCAAGCGGCGCGTGTCGCGCGCGGTGCTGACCGCCCTGGCGGACGCGCTGGACCTGGACGGCGACGAGCGGCTCTACCTCTTCGCCGTCGCCGTCGCCGGGACCTCCCCGCGGGACGCGGCACACCCGCAGGACACGCCGGACGACCGGGTGCCCGACAGCGTGCGGCGGCTGCTCGACGGCCTGCCCTTGCTGCCCGCCCTCGTCCTCAGCCGGCGCATGGACGTGCTGGCCTGGAACACGGCGGCCACCTGGCTGCTCGTGGACTTCGGCGCGCTGCCGAAGGAGGGCCGCAACCTGGTCAGGCTGGCGTTCCTCGACCCCGGCTACCAGGCCCTGTTCGGCGACGGCTGGGAGCCCATGGCCAGGGAGTCGGTGGCCGCGCTGCGCATGGAGGCGGGCCGCCGCCCCGAGGACACCGCGCTCCAGGCCCTCGTCGGAGAGCTGAGCGTGCGCGACGCGCGCTTCCGGGCCTGGTGGGCCGCCCAGTCGGTGAGCGCGCCCAAGCTGCGCCGCAAGACCTACCACCATCCGCTCGCCGGCCCCATGACGCTCGACGCCCAGGTGTACGCGGTCGAGGGCAGCCCCGGCCTCTCCCTGGTCGGCTACAGCGCGCCGGCGGGCTCGCCCTCCGAGGACGCCCTGCGCTTCCTCGCGCAGTGGAACTCCGAGGGCCAGGAGCGCCGGCCCTAGGCCGCGCCCGCGAAGGCACCCTCCACACAGGAAGTACGGCACAGTGACTGATCAGCGTTCCCAGAAACGGCAGGACGACCACAGGACCCGGCAGGGGTGGAGCGTCCCCGACTGCACCGGCCGCACGGCGGTCGTGACCGGCGCGACCAGCGGCGTCGGGTTCGAGGTGGCGAAGCAGCTGGCACGCGCCGGCGCCCGGGTCGTCCTCGCGGTGCGCAACGCGGACAAGGGCAGGGCCTCGCTCGACGCGATCCGCGCCGAGGTGCCGGGGGCCGCCGTGGGGCAGGAGCGGCTCGACGTCGCCTCGCTCGCGTCGGTGCGCGACTTCACCCACCGGCTCTCCGCGGCGGGCACCCCGGTGGACATCCTGGTCAACAACGCCGGGATCATGGACGTACCGCGGCGCGAGCTGACGCCCGACGGCTTCGAGCTCCAGCTGGCCACCAATTTCCTCGGGCACTTCGCCCTGGCGGCCGGGCTCGTCGACGCGCTGCGCGCCTCGCCCGGCGGCGGCCGCGTGGTGAACCTCGGCAGCCTCGCGGTGAACTTCCCGACCACCCGGCTCGACCTGTCGGACCTCCAACTCCAGCGCCGCTACTCGGGGATGCGGGCGTACGGGCAGTCGAAGCTCGCGGCGCTGCTGTTCGCGTTCGAGCTGGGCCGCAGGAGCGAGCGGGGGTCCTGGGGCGTCACCAGCACGGCCGCGCACCCCGGGTCCTGCACCACGAACCTCCAGGTGACGGGGAAGCGCTTCGGCAAGGACACCACGAAGCGCCCGGTCAACGCGACGACGCTGGTCATGCGGGTCCCCGGACTGCACCAGGGGGCCGACCAGGGCGCCCTGCCGGTGCTGCGGGCCGCCACCGACCCCGGCGCGCGCCAGGGCGACTACTTCGGCCCCTCACGCAACTTCGAGGCGGTCGGCGCGCCCGGCCGCGCCCGGGTGCCCCGCGCCGCGCGCGATCCGCGGCGCGCCGCCGACCTGTGGGAGCGCGCCGTGGAGCTGACCGGCGCGCGGTGGCCGGGGGCGGGCGCGCCGCGGGAGGCGGCCCACCGGAGTAATTGACCGCACGGTCCATAACAGCTACGTTATTTGACCGTATGGTCAATAACGTAGCTGTTATGGAGGCACCCGTCATGTCAGGCGTACTGGAGAACAAGGTGGCCCTGGTCACCGGGGGCGGCAGCGGCATCGGCCTCGCGATCGTCCGGCGCTTCGTCCGGGAGGGCGCGCATGTCTTCCTCACCGGCCGCAGGCAGGGCCCGCTGGACGCGGCGGCCGCGGAGCTCGGTGACCGGGTGACGCCCGTGAGGGCCGACGCGGGCGACCCCGCCGAACTGGACGCGCTCTACGAGCGGGTGCGCGCCGACGCGGGACGCATCGACGTCCTGGTGGCCAACGCGGGCGGCGGCGTGGCCGGTTCGCTCGGAGAGATCACGGAGAAGGACTTCGACGCGATGTTCGCCACCAATGTGAAGGGTCCGCTTTTCACCCTCCAGAAGGCGCTGCCGCTGCTCTCCCCCGGCGCCTCCGTCATCGTCACGGGCTCGACGACCGCCACCCGCCCCGACCCGGGGCTCGACGTCTACTCGGCCACCAAGGCGGCCCTGCGCAACCTCGTGCGCAGCTGGGCGCGCCAGGCCAAGGAGCGGCAGTTCCGCGTCAACGTGCTCAGCCCAGGACCGACCAGGACGCCGGGGCTGCTCGGCGTCCTGCCCGAGGGCCAGGAGGAGGCGGTGCTCGACCGGTTCGCCGCCGCGGTCGCCCTGGGGCGCGTGGGCGACCCCGACGAGATCGCGGGCGCCGCCCTCTTCCTCGCGTCCCCCGACTCCTCGTACGTCAACGGCGCGGATCTCTTCGCCGACGGCGGCTACGCGCAGGTCGTGGTCTGACCGCGCGTCCCCCGCCCGCGGCCCGCAGGCGGGGGACGCGCACCGTCCCCCGCCCCGGGCTGCGCCCGGCGCGCTACCGGTGCGCGGGGAACTCCACGACCTGCTGGTACGTGGGGCGGTTCTGCCAGGAGATCCGGTCGTCGGTGACCCCGCCGAGCGGGCGCTGCACGACGCTGTCGGCGCACCACTGGTCGCCCGCCGCGCAGCCGTCGTCACCCGGGTAGACCTGGCCGGCGGGCTCGGCCGCCGCCCGCTGCAGCGAGTCGAGCAGCGCCGTGCGGCAGGCGGAGAGGTCGCCGCCGCCACAGTAGGCCGCGCCGAGGCCGCCGCGCACCGGCTCGCCGAGCACGGCCCTGAGGTCCTTGTCGACATAGGACCACCAGCCGTACTGGAAGGAGCTGCCCGCGTGGCCCCCGGTGGGGCCGTGCGCAGCCGAGGGCGACTCGTCGACGGTGAGGTTCGCGGTCAGCGCGGTGTACAGGCCGTCGCCGAGCCCCGGCTTGAACTCGGCCTCGACCAGCAGCGGCCACCAGGCGTCCATGATCCGGACCGCGTCGGCGTCCGCGTAGGCATGCGAACCGGGGGTGGTCTCCCGGCGCTTGCTGCCGTCCGCGGCCCAGCTCTCCAGCTTCTGCACGGCCTCCTCGGCCGCGGGATCGGTGACGGGGGCGCTGCGCACCACGGCGAGCAGGTCGGGCAGCACGTCCTCGCCCCGCAGGTCGGTCAGCGCCGCGTCGGCCATCGCCCGGGTGAGGGCGGCGCGGGTGACGCCGCCCTTGCGCACGAGCGCCTTGACCCGGGCGTCGAGCAGGTCGGCCCGGTGCACGGAACCGTCGCCGAAGGAGGCCGAATCGTACCCGGCGGCCTGCTTGTTGTTCCAGGACACGTAGTAGTCCTGGTCGACCGACTGCGGGTGCTGGGCGGGCGGTGTGTAGTCGGCGGTGTTGTCGTCGGGGTCGAACCCCCGCCATTCGTAGGCGGGTTCGGCGAGCACCGGCAGGGAGGCGTCGACGCCGTCGGCGCGCACCGGGTTGGTGCCCGAGTTGTAGTAGGCGGTGTGCCGGTCGTCTGCGTAGAACCAGTTGAACGTGTAGTCGATGTGCTGCGCGGCGCTCTGGAAGCTCGCCGGATCGTGCACGTAGCCAGGGTCGTTGAGCATCTGGAAGCCGATGATGGAGTCGGCCTCGTGCCGGTAGGAGCTGCGCAGCGTGGTGTACGCGACGGGCTTGCCGCCGACGGTCGCGCGGTACTGCACCGGGCCGTACTTCGTGCGGTACACCTGCATCCGGTAGGAGCCCTCGGCGGTGGAGTCGGCGAGCGTCGGCGACCAGGAGTCGGCGCGCTCCAGCTTCTCCATCGGCAGGCAACTCCCGTGCCACATGTAGGAGGTGGAGTCCTTGGCGGGCGCCGAGCCGTCCGGCTCGCACAGCTGGACGGCGTAGGTGTCGGTGACGTCCTGGCTCGCCGAGGTGGCGCTCCAGGCGTAGTCCTGGCCGCGGCCGAGCTCCACGTACAGGCTCAGGCCGGCGAAGGCGGCGCCGCGGGCGCTGATGCCGGGGCCCTGCAGCTCTTCGAGCATCAGCAGCTGGGGCGCGAAGTAGCCGGTCTGCGGGCCGAAGATGGCGACGGGGTGGCCGCTCGCGGTGTGCGCGCCGGAGACGACGAGCGCGTTGGACATGCCCTTGCGCGGGGTGGCGAGGAGGTCGGCGGGCAGCACCCCGTTGTCGTAGATGCCCTGGAGCGGCTTCAGCCGGGCGGGCGCCCGCACGGGGGTGCGCCGCGCCGTCGCGCCCTGCGCCGCGGAGCCGGTGCGGTCGTACACGAGGGGCTCCTCGGTGACCGAGCCGGGGTCGGGCAGCGCCGTGCCCCTGGGTTCTGCGGGCCTGACCGCGTAGGGGAAGCTCTGGCCGTCGTGCAGGGTGCGCACGGCCTCCGGGTCGTCGCGCTCCCTGAAGGACTCCCAGACCTCGGTGCCGCGCGCCACGCCGTACTCGGACTGCGCGGCCTGGAGCGAGAGGGCGTTCTGCACCTCTCCCCCGCCGCCGGAGCCGAACAGCGCGCCCACCACGGAGGCGAGCGCGATCAGGTCGGTCGGCTTGAACCGGTCGATGGTGCCCGCGTTGGTGATGGGGTCGATGTGCCCCGTCAGGTCGTACTCGCCGGGGAAGTAGCGGCCCGGCTTGGCCTTGGCGATGTACGCGTTGATCCCCGCGACGTAGTCCTGCGCGTCGGCGAGCGCCTGGGCGCCGCGCGCGCCGGCGGCCGACAGCCGGTCGACCTGGCTCTGCAGGTCGGCCTCCGTGTAGGGGGCCGCGCGCCAGAACTGCTGCTCGAGCCCCTGGTTGGCGGCTGCGCCGCCGGCGAAGGAGGTCAGCTCGCCGCGGCCCACGTGCCGGAAGAGGTCCATCAGCCACAGCCGGTCCTGGGCCGCCGCGTACCCGGCGCCGAACTCGGTGCCCGCGCGGGTCGTGCCCTTGACGTGCGGCACCCCGGTGGCCTTGTCGCGCGTGATGGTGACGTCGGGGCGGGGGCTTTCGACGGAGGCGACCTGGTCCTTGGGGACGCCGAAGGAGGCGTCGTTGTAGAAGGCGCCGAGCGCGGCGTCCGTCAGCTGCGGGTAGCCGCCCGCCAGGTCGGCGTAGGGCCCGAGTTGGTCGCTGGTGTGCGCGGGGCGTGTGCCCAGGGTGCGGTTGGCGAGGATGTCGGCCAGTGTGGCGTTGCCGTTCTCGCCGGGCGGCAGGATGTCGCGGCACTGGCCGTTGCAGTAGTCGGCGCCGGGTTCCTCGGCCGCCGCGCGCGTCGGCGCCGGGGCGGCGAGCCCGAGGCCGAGGGCGAGCACGGCGCCTGCCGCGGCGGCTCTGAGACTGAGGGTGCGTCGTCGCATTCCCACTCCTCCCGGAAGGCAGTGGGGCAGACGTTACCGACGGTATGGCGGGCGGCGGCAGCCGTGTGCCCGCCATTTTTCCGGCGCGGCCCGCCGTGCGGGTCATGCGCCGCCGGGGAGGGGAGCCGCGGGGCTGACCAGGTTCGCGGCGCGCAGGTCGTGCCAGAAGGCGGCCGGGACGCGCTCGTCGAGCGCGGCGACGTCCTCGGCGATGCGGCCGGGACGGGTGGCGCCCGGCACGGCGGCGACGGCCACCGGGTGGGCGAGCGAGAACTGCAGGGCGGCCGCCTTGACGCTCACGCCGTGCCGCGCGGCGAGGTCCTTGAGCCTGCCGACCCGCTCGACGATCTCCTGCGGTGCCTGCCGGTACTCGAAGTGGGCGCCGCCCGCGAGGATGCCGGAGCTGTAGGGGCCGCCGACGACCATACCGACGTGCTGTTCAGCGGCGAGCGGCAGCAGGCGCTGGAGGGCGTGCGCGTGGTCGAGGAGGGTGTAGCGGCCTGCGAGGAGGAAGCCGTCGGGCTTCGGCTCGTCGAGCGCCAGGGTCATCTCGATGGGCTCGGTCTTGTTGACGCCGAGGCCCCAGGCCTTGATGACGCCCTCGTCGCGCAGCCTGGACAGGACGCGGAACGCTCCGGTGCGCGCCTCCTCGAACTTCTGCACCCACAGGTCGCCGTGGAAGTCCTGGGCGATGTCGTGGACCCAGACGACGTCGAGGCGGTCCACGCCGAGTCGTTCGAGGCTGCCCTCGATGGAGCGCTCGGCGGCGTCGGCCGTCCACGCGTGGAGCATCCTGTTCGGGTTGCCGTGCGCGAAGATGCCGCCCTTCTCGCCGAAGTCGGCCGTGGCGGTCTCGTGCTCGCCGAGGACGACCCTGCCAACCTTGGTGGAGAGCACGTAGGCGTCGCGCGGCTTGGCGGAGAGCACCTCGCCGAGGCGCTCCTCGGCGAGGCCCGCACCGTAGAAGGGCGCGGTGTCGTAGTAGCGGACTCCCTGCTCCCAGGCGGCCTCGACGGTGGCGCGCGCCTCGTCGTCGGGGATCGCGCGGAACATGTTGCCGAGCGGGGCGGTGCCGAAGCCGAGGCGGCCGGGGAGTACTTCCTTGAGGGACATGACAGTGCCTTCGCAGGGGGTGGGTGTGCGGGCCGGACGGCCTGTCCCGCAGGCCCTGTACCGACCGCGCGCACGTTAAATGCGTACGCGCTTTACATGCAAAGACAATACTTGCACACGCTAGCTATTGCAAGGCGCCGCCCTCCGCGCCGCGGTCAGCGGACGACCTTGAGGTAGGACGGGTCGAGCTCCCTGACCTCGGCCGAGGCGTGCAGCGTGACGCCCGCCACCGGCTGTACGTACCGCACGACCAGTTCGACGACCTCCCGCGTGAGCCGCGCCTTGACCTCGGCGTCGCGACCCGGCTGAAGGCCGATGGTCACATGCACCACCCCGTGCGCCGTCTCGCCCGCGCGCGCCACGGTCTCCTCGCACCGGGTGAACCGGGTCTTGCAGTCGGAGAGCGCAGCGGCCGCGATCTCCACCACCGCCGCGTGCATGGCCGACGCGAAGGCGCGCCGGTCGAAGGCGTCGGTCAGTACGGCGGAGTAGTCGACGGCGATCTGCGGCATGGGTGCTCCCTGGTGCTCGTCCCGTGGATGCGTGCTCCCACCCTCTGCCCGCCGCCGCGGGCCGCGAAGCCTCGCCGGGCAGACATGGGGACGCGCGCGGACGGCCATACTCCAGGGCACAGCCGGAACGACGGGCCGCAGGAGGACGGCCGGGACAGAACGCGGTTGCGGAGCCGATCCCGCGGAGCGAGGGAGAGATCGTGTTCTACTACGTGCTCAAGTACGTCCTGCTCGGGCCCCTGTTGCGGGTGGTCTTCCGGCCGCGCGTGGAGGGCCTCGACCGGGTGCCGGCGCGGGGCGCCGCGATCGTCGCAGGCAACCACCTGTCCTTCGCCGACCATTTCCTGATGCCGGCGGTCCTGCGCAGGCGCATCACCTTCCTGGCGAAGGCGGAGTACTTCACGGGCCGCGGCCCCAAGGGCCGGCTGACCGCCTTCTTCTTCCGCAGCGCCGGGCAGATCCCGGTGGACAGGTCGGGTCGCGACGCCGGGCGCACCGCCGTCGAGGAGGGCCTGGCGGTGCTCGGCAGGGGCGAGTTGCTCGGTATCTACCCGGAGGGCACCCGCTCGCACGACGGGCGCCTGTACAAGGGCAAGGTGGGGGTCGCCGTGATGGCGATCAGGGCGGGCGTGCCCGTGGTGCCGTGCGCCATGGTCGGGACGTACGAACTCCAGCCCGCCGGGCGCACGATGCCGCGGCTCGGCGCGGGCCGGGTCACGATCAGGTTCGGCGAGCCGCTCGACTTCTCCCGCTACGCGGGGCTCGACGGCGAGAAGGTTGCGATCCGCGCGGTGACGGACGAGATCATGTACGCCGTCCTGCGCCTCTCCGGCCAGGAGTACGTGGACCGCTACGCCGCGGACGTCAAGGCGGAACTCCCAGGACCGTCCCGGAGGTTCCCGCTGCGGCGCCGCCGTTAGCGTATCCGCGACGGGCGAACGGCGCTGGTCGCGGGCGCCGCGCCGCGCCTAGCGTGCCCGGCATGACACAAGGAGACGTGGTGGTGATCGGCGCCGCCGGACAGATCGGGCGCGCCGCCGTGCGGGTGCTCGCCGAGGACGGCTGGCGGGTGACGGCGGCCTCGCGCGGCGGCGGCCGGGACGCGGCGTGGCCGCAGGAGGTGCGGGCCGCCGCGCTCGACCGGGCCGACGACGCGGCGCTCGCCGCGGCCGTCGGCGACGGCTGCGACGTGGTGGTCGACCTGGTCGCGTACGACGAGGAGCACGCCGGGCAGCTGGCCGCGCTGGCGGCGGCGGGGCGGATCGGCTCCGCCGTGGTGGTCTCCACCGCGGCGGTCTACGAGGACGACGCGGGCCGGAGCTTCGACACGCAGGGCGAGCCGGGCGGCTTCCCCCGCTACCCGGTGCCCGTCCCCGAGTCGCAGCGGACGGTGGCGCCGGGCGACGCCTCGTACGGCACCCGCAAGGTGCGTCTTGAGCGGCGGCTCGCGGCGTCCGGGGACATGCTGCCCGCGACCGTGCTGCGGGCGGGCGCCGTGCACGGCGCGCACTGCCGCACCCCGCGCGAGCTGTACTTCGTGAAGCGCGCGCTGGACGGCCGCACCCGGCGCGTCCTCGCGTACGGCGGCGAGAGCCGCTTCCACCCGGTGCACACGTCGAACCTGGCCGAGCTGATCAGGCTGGCCGCCCGCGCCCCCGGCTCCCGGGTGCTCAACGCGGCCGATCCCGAGGCGCCGAGCGTCGCCGCCATCGCGGCGGCGGTGGACGCGGTGACGGGCGGCGCCCCCGAGACCGTGCTCGTGCCGGGGCCGCCGCCCGCGGACGGGGTCGGCGACACCCCCTGGTCGCTGCCGCACCCCGTGGTCCTCGACATGGGCGGGGCCGAGCACGCGCTCGGCTACCGGCCGGTGACGTCGTACGCGGACTCGCTGCCCGCGACGGTGGCCTACCTGACCGAGCGGCTCGCCGCGCACGCCGACTGGCGTGACGCCTTCCCCGCGATGGCGCGTGCGTACGGCGACGGCCTCTTCGACTACGCGGCCGAGGACGCCTGGCTCGCCTCGCGGCCCTGACGGGATGCCCGCCGCCCCGGCCTCGCGCGAGCGCGCCGGGCCGGGGCGCGGTCATTCCCGCCGGCGCTCGGACGTGTGGTGGGCGGCGATCCCGAAGCGCGGGCGTTCGCCTTCGGCGGACGGCACCTCGCGGACCGTGGAGACGGAGCGGGCCACCTGCTCCCCCGCCCCCTCCTCGGCGCTTTCGAGGAAGTCCAGGTCAGCGGCGGAGACCAGGGCGACAAGGGGCTTTCCGTGCCGGGTGACCACCACGCGCTCCCCGCCGTAGACGACGCGGTTGATCAGTTCGGCGAACTCGGCGCGGGCTTGCGTCACCGGAATCTCGTGGGCCATAGTCCCCATCATAGTTCTGTACATCCTGTACAGACTTTGCGTTCTTCGTTCCAGGAGGAGCCATGCAGCAGCCGTCGGCCAGGTACGTCCTGCCGGAGTTCACCGAGCGCACCAGCCTCGGGACCAGGACCCTCGACCCGTACTCGAAGCTGCTCGAAGGGCGCATCGTCTTCCTCGGCACGCCCGTCGACGAGGCCGCGGCCAACGACGTGATCGCGCAGCTGCTGCACCTGGAGTACGCGGCGCCAGACCAGGACATCGCGCTCTACCTCAACTCACCCGGCGGCTCGGTCACCGCGATGTCGTCCGTCTACGACACGATGCGGACGATCTCCTGCGACGTCGGCACGACCTGCCTCGGCCAGGTCGCCTCGGTCGCCGCCGTGCTGCTGGCGGCCGGCGCGCCGGGCAAGCGGATGGCGCTGCCCGGCGCGCGGATCGCGCTCCAGCAGCCCTCCCTCCCTGAGCCGGTGCGCGGGCAGCCGTCCGACCTGCTGATCCACGCGGAGGAACTGGTCAGGCAGCGCGCGTTCCTGACGCGGACGCTGGCGCACCACACCGGCAGGGAAGCGGCCGACATCGAGGCGAGCCTGGACCGCGACACCTTCCTCGACGCAGCAGGGGCCCTGGAGTTCGGGCTCGTGGACCATGTCGTCGACCGCCGCGCCGCCGGACCCTCGGCGGGCGCGGGCGCCCCCGCGGGGCGGTGAGCGGCCGGTGCTGCCGCCCGAGCTGCCGCCGCTGCCCGCGCTGACCCGGGCCGAGTGCGACGTGGTGGACGGCTATCTGGCCGTCGTGGACCTGGTCGGCCGCCTCAACCCGGCGCGCGGAGGGGACACGTATGCCGCGCTGCGTGCCGCGCAGGCGCTGCCCGCGCGCACCGTGGAACTGCGGGACGCCCTGGCGCGCATGCACACGCGCGGCGAGTCCGAGCTGCACGCGGGCACGCTCGCCAGGGCGCTGCGGGTGCTCGACGGCGAGCGGCGCGCCGGGCGGGTGGCGCTGCCGCGCGACACCTCGGCGTAAGCCCGGAGTCACCCCGGCCGCCGCACCCGGGCACTGCTCCCCTGCGGGCTCCCCGGACGGCGCAATCGGCGGGTCGGGCCCGGCCCCGTTCGGACCAGTCGTCCCCGGCGGTGCGGCGCACGCCCCGGTTGCGTACCGCGACGATGCGTACACGCTGAGCGGCCCCCACCACCGCTGGCCCGCGCCCGGGATCCGGTCCGCGGAGCCTCCCACCGACCTGGCGAATACGCACAAACAGATCAACTGTGATGAGTTTCACATATCGCCGTTTCGGCTCGGAAATCCGCGGGCGGCTTGTCACGATCCCTGCGACAGGTCGCAAGCCCTCGTCACCTGGCGAGGCGGTCCGGGCGGACGCCGAGTCCTGCCGCCGTACCGGACTTCGTGCGGACACGAGTGGATCGGCAGGAGTGGAGGACCCGAGCGTTACGGAACGGCGCGGCGACGCGACCGCTCCTCGGGGTGAAGCCGCTTCGGCGGCCGGGCACCTTCGCGCCCGAACCCGACAGGCCATCCTTCACAGGCGGCTGACGAAGGGTTGCGCATGACTGCGCAGGTTCATGTCCCGTCTCTGTTCTCCCGGGCCGGCACCGTGTCGGCCCTCACGCTGGTGGCCGTCGGCGGCGCCCTGGTGGCCCCCGGCGCCCAGCCCGACGCGCACGCCGCCTCCTCCGCCGTCGCCGTCCGGGCGGTGAGCGTCGCCGCGTCCAAGGCGGGCGCGCCGTACCACTGGGGCGCGGCGGGGCCCGACAGCTTCGACTGCTCGGGGCTCGCCGCCTACGCGTACAAGAAGGCCGGCACGTCGCTGCCCCGCACCACGCAGCAGCAGTACAACGGCACCGAGCACATCGCGGCCTCGGCCAGGCGCAAGGGCGACCTGGTCTTCTTCCACAGCGGCTCGAACGCCTACCACGTGGGCATCTACGCGGGCGACGACCGCATCTGGCACGCGCCCAAGACGGGTTCCACGGTGCGGCTCGAACACATCTGGACGAAGGACGTCTGGTACGGGCGCGTGGCCTGACCCGCCGCCCGCGCGGTGGCGGCGGCACGCTCGGCAGGCCTCAGGCCGCCGCCACCCAGGGCAGCGTGATCCAGACCGTCTTGCCGCCCTCGGGCGTCGGGGTGACCGAGAGCCGCCCGCCGCACTCGGCGGCCAGCCAGCGGACGATCACCATGCCGCGCCCGTTGTCCTGCTGCACGGCCGCCGGCAGCCGCCTCGGCCAGCGCGGATGGCTGTCGGTGACGCCGATCCTGAGGCGCTCGTGGCGGTCGAGCGCCACGTCCACGGTGAAGGTGGGCGAGGTACCGAAGGTGTGCAGCACCGCGTTGGTGACAAGTTCGGAGACGACCAGGCGGACCGTTTCAGCAGTCTCCGCCTCCACCGGGAGGCCCCACTCCGTGAGGAGTTCTGCGACATATCTGCGGGCCACCGGGACCGAGGCGGGCTCGCTCGGCAGTGTGACGGATGCTTCCTGGTGGTCTGCCATGGCGGGGCTGTCCCTTTTCCACCGGGCGGGGCCCGGGTGCGAGTGCGGGCACGGGGTCGCACGCGCGGCGCGGACGGAGCGGTCCGCCCCGCGTCGGCGTGCGGTCCATGCTGCCGCCGGGCCCGCCCATTCGCCGGGATATGCCGCATCTGTCGCCCGAAGCAGTGAACTGTTCGATACTCGGCCGGTTGTGGGCCCGCGACACCGGCCGGGCCCCGCCCCGGGCGGCGAACGCTCAGTGTTCGGGCGCGGTTTCGACGATCGTACGGACGGCCCGGCCGAGTTCGCCGTCCGTGAGGTCGGCGCGTGCGGTCAGCCGGATCCGGGAGATCCCGTCGGGTACGGACGGCGGCCGGAAGCATCCCACGGCGAGGCCGGCGCGGCGGCAGCCGGCCGCCCATGCGGCGGCCGCGTGCGGCGAGGGCGCCCGCACGGACACCACCGCCGCTTCCGGGCGGACCGCCTGGAGTCCCGCCGCGGTCAGCGCGGTGTGCAGGGTACGGGCCACCTCCCGCGCGCGCTCGGCGAGGTGCGGCTCCGCCCGCAGGCAGCGCAGCGCCGCGAGCGCCGCGCCTGCGGCCGCGGGCGCGAGCCCGGTGTCGAAGATGAACGTCCGCGCGGTGTTGACCAGGTGCTCGATCACGGCCGCCGGGCCGAGGACCGCGCCACCCTGGCTGCCGAGGGACTTGGAGAGGGTCACCGTGGCGACGACGCCGCCGGGGAGCCGCCCCCCGGCGTCCGCGAGCCCCGCGGCGTGCAGCGCCCCGCGCCCGCCGGGCCCGAGGACGCCGAGTCCGTGCGCCTCGTCCACCAGGAGCGCGGCGCCGCGCGTACGGCAGACGTCGGCGAGCATGCGCAGCGGGGCCGCGTCACCATCCACGGAGAAGACCGCGTCGGTGACGAGGAGGGCCCGTCCGCCGCCGTACGCGTCGAGGGCCTTGCCGACCGCTTCGGGATCGGCGTGCGGCACGACGGAGGTCTGCGCGCGAGAGAGGCGGCAGCCGTCCACGATCGAGGCGTGGTTGCCCGCGTCGGAGAGGAGCAGGGAGCCGCGCGCGGTCAGCGCGGTGAGGGCCGCGAGGTTGGCCGCGTACCCGGAGGAGAACACGAGGGCGGCCTCGAAGCCGCAGTGCGCGGCGAGTTCGCGCTCCAGCTCGGCGTGGAGCGCGGTGCTGCCCGTCACCAGGCGCGAGCCGGTGGCGCCCGCGCCCCAGCGCAGCGCGGCGTCGGCGGCCGCCTCGGTGACCGAGGGGCGGCGGGCGAGGCCCAGGTAGTCGTTGCTCGCCAGGTCGAGCACGTCGCTGTGCTCGGGGCGCGGCCGCAGGGCCCGTACGAGTCCCGAGCCCTCCCGCTCGCGCGCGGCTTCCTCGGTCCAGGCGAAGGGGTCGTGGGCCATGGCGTCGGGTCCTTTTGTAGGCAGTGCACAGACACTAACCGGAGGCAAACCGTCCCGAGGTGTGGTCATGTCCACACTTCGCAGTGGTCGTTTTGGTGGCTTCCACCCTGGCACCGCGTGACGGCCGTCCGCGAGGATCGGTTCATGGATCTGCTGAAGACACTGGTGGAGAAGGGGCTGCGGCGCGAGCAGCCGACGCGCGAGGAAGCCCTCGCGGTGCTCGCGACCTCCGACGACGAGCTGCTCGACGTGGTGGCAGCGGCCGGAAAGGTGCGCCGCCAGTGGTTCGGGCGGCGGGTGAAGCTCAACTACCTCGTCAACCTCAAGTCCGGCCTGTGCCCTGAGGACTGCTCGTACTGCTCGCAGCGGCTCGGGTCGACCGCGGACATCCTCAAGTACACCTGGCTGAAGCCCGACGAGGCGTCGCGTGCCGCGGCGGCCGGGGTCGCGGGCGGCGCGAAGCGGGTGTGCCTGGTGGCGAGCGGACGCGGTCCGACGGACCGCGACATCGACCGCGTCTCGAAGACCATCGAGGCGATCAAGGAGGAGAACGAGGGCGTCGAGGTGTGCGCCTGCCTCGGCCTGCTCTCCGCCGGGCAGGGCGAGCGCCTCAAGTCGGCGGGCGCCGACGCGTACAACCACAACCTCAACACCTCGGAATCCACCTACGGGGACATCACGACCACCCACACCTACGCGGACCGGGTGGAGACGGTGCACCGCGCGCAGGCGGCCGGGCTCTCCGCGTGCTCGGGGCTGATCGCCGGCATGGGCGAGAGCGACGCCGACCTGGTCGACGTGGTGTTCTCGCTGCGCGCGCTGGACCCGGACTCGGTGCCGGTGAACTTCCTCATCCCCTTCGAGGGCACACCGCTCGCCGAGGAGTGGAACCTGACGCCGCAGCGCTGCCTGCGGATCCTCGCGATGGCGCGGTTCGTCTGCCCGGACGTGGAGGTCAGGCTCGCGGGCGGCCGCGAGGTGCACCTGCGCTCCCTCCAGCCCCTGGCGCTGCACCTGGTCAACTCGATCTTCCTCGGCGACTACCTCACCAGTGAGGGCCAGGAGGGCAAGAAGGACCTGGAGATGATCGCGGACGCCGGCTTCACGGTCGAGGGCGCGGACGAGACGACGCTGCCCGCGCACCGCGCGGAGGCGGCGGGCCACGGCTGCGGCGAGGGCCGCGCCTGCGCGGGCGCGGGAGACGGCGCTGCGGCAGAGGGCGCGGCGGCGGACCGCTCACCGGACGGCGCGCACGCGGCGGACGGCTGCGGGGCCGCGGGCTCCCCCTGCGGGCCGGAGGCGCCGGAGGCGCCGGAGCAGGGTGCCGCGGCGGAGGGCGCGCGCACGGACCTGGTGGCGGTGCGGCGCAGGGGCGCGGGGACGGACCTGGCGCCGAATGCCTGAGCCGCTCGCCCCCGGCGGCCTCGCCGTACCCGAACTCCTGGCACTGGACCGGGCCCATGTGTGGCACCCCTACGGCCCGATGCCGGGCCGCGCTGACCCGCTCGTCGTCACCTCTGCCTCCGGAGTGCGGCTGCGGCTCGCCGAGCCCGCCGAGGGCCACGGCGAGCTGGTCGACGGCATGTCGTCGTGGTGGTCGGCCATCCACGGCTACAACCACCCGGTGCTCAACGAGGCGGCCCGCGACCAGCTCGGCCGGATGAGCCATGTGATGTTCGGCGGGCTCACACACGAGCCCGCCGTGCGGCTCGCCGCCCGGCTCGTGGAGATCACCCCGGAGCCGCTGCGCCATGTCTTCCTCGCCGACTCGGGCTCGGTTTCGGTCGAGGTGGCCCTCAAGATGTGCCTGCAGTACTGGCGTTCGCTCGGCCGCCCCGAGAAGCACCGGCTGCTGACCTGGCGCGGCGGCTACCACGGCGACACCTGGCACCCCATGTCGGTGTGCGACCCCGAGGGCGGCATGCACGAGCTGTGGTCCGGGGCGCTGCCGCGGCAGGTCTTCGCCGAGGCGCCGCCCGCGGCGTACGAGGAGGCGTACGCGGACGCGCTGCGGGAGACCGTCGCGCGGCACGCGCACGAGACGGCCGCCGTGGTGGTGGAGCCCGTGGTGCAGGGCGCGGGCGGCATGCGCTTCCACTCCCCCGCCTATCTGCGGGTGCTGCGCGAGGCGTGCGACGAGCACGGTGTGCTGCTGGTGTTCGACGAGATCGCCACCGGGTTCGGGCGTACGGGCACCTTGTTCGCCGCCGACCAGGCGTCCGTCGCGCCCGATGTGATGTGCGTGGGCAAGGCCCTGACCGGTGGATACGTCACGATGGCGGCGACGCTGTGCACGGAGCGGGTGGCCGCGGGCATCTCGCGCGGCGACGTGCCCGTGCTGGCGCACGGCCCGACGTTCATGGGCAACCCGCTCGCCTCCGCCCTCGCCTGCGCCTCCCTCGACCTGCTGCTCGGCCAGGACTGGGCGGGCGAGGTCAAGCGCATCGAGGCGGGCCTCGGCGAGGGTCTCGCCGGGGCGGCCCTGCTGCCCGGTGTGCGGGACGTGCGGGTGCTCGGGGCCATCGGGGTGGTGCAGCTCGACCACGAGGTGGACCTGGCGGCCGCGACGGCCGCCGCGGTACGCGAGGGCGTGTGGCTGCGGCCGTTCCGCGACCTCGTGTACACGATGCCGCCCTATGTGACGGGCGACGACGACCTGGCGACGATCTGCCGCGCGGTGACCGCGGCGGCTCGGGAGGGCTGAGATGCCGGTGGTGGTGGTCTCCGGCACGGACACGGAGATCGGCAAGACGATGGTGACGGCGGCGGTCGCCGCGCTCGCGGCCTCCGCCGGGCGGTCCGTCGCGCTGCTCAAGCCCGCGCAGACCGGGCTCGCGCCCGGCGAGGAGGGGGACGTCGCGCTCGCAGGGCGGCTCGCGGGACCGGTCGCGACCTTCGAACTGGCCAGGTTTCCCGACCCGTTGGCACCAGACACGGCGGCGAGGCGGGCGGGCGCCGAGCCGGTGCGGCCGGTGGACGTCGCCGAGGCGGCGCAGAAGCTGGCGGCCGAGCACGACCTGGTCCTGGTGGAGGGCGCGGGCGGGCTGCTCGTACGCTTCGACGGGGAGGGCGGCACGCTCGCCGACGCGGCCCGGCTGCTCGGCGCTCCGGTGCTCGTCGTCGTACGGGCCGGGCTCGGCACGCTCAACGCGACGGCGCTGACGGCGGAGGCGCTGGAGCACCGGGGCGTCGGCGCGCTCGGCGCGGTCATCGGCAGCTGGCCGAACTCCCCCGACCTCGCGCAACGGTGCAACCTCGTGGACCTGCCTGCCGTCTCGGGCATGCCGCTGCTCGGCGCGCTCCCGCAGGGCGCCGGGGCGCTCGCGCCAGCCGGCTTCCGCGCTGCGGCGGCCGGCTGGCTCGCTCCCACGCTCGGCGGGACCTGGGACGCGGACGCCTTCAGCGCCCGCTTCGCACCGCAGGACGCGCGGGGCGCCTGACAGGCGGCCGCCGCGGCGCGGGAGCCGGCGGGCGCGAGCGCCGGACAGCGGCAACGGACGCTCGTAGACTCGGCGTATGCGTGCAAGCCTCGACGAGATCGTCTTCGACTGCGCCGACCCGGCGGCGCTCGCCCGGTTCTGGGCGGCGCTGCTCGGCGCAGAGCCGGTGGACCGGGAGCCGCACTGGTCGTACGTGGACCCGCCCGACCTGCCGCGGCTCGCCTTCCAGCGGGTGCCGGAGCCGAAGGCGGCGAAGAACAGGCTCCATCTGGACCTGGCGCCCGACGACATCCCCGGGGCGACGGCGGAGGCCGTGGCGCTGGGCGCGACCGCGCTCGGCGAGCTGGTGGTCGACACCTACGGGCGCTTCCAGGTGCTCCAGGACCCCCAGGGCAACGAGTTCTGCTTCGTCGGCTCCTGACCGCGCCGTTCTGCGCGCCGGGACGCGCCCCGGGGGCCCTGGTGCGGGCAGCCGGTCAGCTGCCCATGGCGAACCGCATCAGCGAGGCGGTGTCGCCCTGCTTGACCTTGCCGCGGCGGTTGACGACCTCCAGCTTCCAGGAGGCGCCGTCCCGGAACGCCTTGGCCACGGCCACCGCGTTGCCGTCGCCGAGCAGCGAGGGCCAGATGTCGGCGACCTGCTGCGTGCTGCCGCCCGTCGCGTCGTAGATCTTCAGCGAGACGTTGGCCGCCTTCTCCAGGGCGCTGCCCTTCTTGAACGCGGCGCACACGAAGACGATCGACGTCACGTTGGACGGCACGTCGGCGAAGGTGACGTCGACGGTCTCGTCGTCGCCGTCGCCGCGCCCCGTCTGATTGTCGCCCGAGTGGACGACCGAGCCGTTGCCGAGCGGGTCGAGGGAGCCGAGGCCCGCGTAGCGCACGGGCTCGTTGCCCTGCATGAGGACGGCGACGGCGTCGAGGTCGACGCCGCGCTGCTTCTTCGCCCAGCCGACGATGCCGCCGCTGCCGCCCGAGGACGTGTCCCAGGAGGCGCCGACCCCCATCTTCGTCACGCCCGTCAGGTCGGCGGCGCCGTCGTCCTTGGTCAGTGTGATCATGTCCCCTCCTCCGGCCCGGCCGTGCCCCCGCACGGGGGCCGCGTCTCGCGGACGGCCGGGCCGTCCGAGGTGCGCATCCTGATGTCGGCCCTGACCGCCGGCGCGTGCGCCTGCGGCAGTCCCCGCAACGGATCGTAGCCGCAGGCGTCCACCACAGGTCCTGGCGGGCCGTCACGACCGAGGAACCGCTCTCGTCGGGTCCGGTCCCGCCGGGCCAGGGCATCCGGGGCCGGGTCCGGGTCCGCCCGTGGGCCGCCGGGCAGGTCAGGCGGTCACAGGCACCAGCCGCGCAGCTCGTCCGCGATGGCGGTGACGTCCGCCGTGCCGTCCCTGACGAGCCTGGCCACGTCGCGCACGCTCTCGGGCGAGGTGGCGGCCTTCTGGCGCGCCGCCGCGGAGGGGTCGAACATCAGCGACGACGGGGCGGGCGTGGCCCGACTGCTGAAGCGCGACCCCTGCGCGCTGCTCGCGGCGGCCGAGGAGCGCTTCGCCTCGCTCGGCGGGCGGCGCGGCGATGCGCTGGTGCCGGACCGCAACGGCCTCGCGCACCACGCCCGGCGGGCCGCCGGGTACGCGCCGGAGCCGCAGTGGACGCGCCGGGTCAAGCCGCTGACCGGCTGACACCCCGCGCCGCTTTGCCGTTCCTTTACCATAAGGGGGCATGCGTGCTCTGTCCGTGCACCCCGCCGTGCCCGGCAGGGGCGCGGGCACCGTGACGACCCCGGGCCGACAGGCCCCGACCCCCGGAAGGTGTGAACGTCCGCCCATGGGCGAGCCTCCCTGCAACCGTGGCCGAGCAACCCCGCAGGAGACCGGGCGCCGCGCGCGCGGCAGCCTCCTGACCGATCATGGGACGGAGGTGAACCGATGACCGAGGTCCTCCTGCTCGCCGTGGCGGTGCTGCTCTCGCTGCTGTGCGGCGGGTTCGTCGCAGCGGAGTTCTCGCTGACCACCGTGGAGCGCAGCGACCTGGAGCGCGCCGCCGAGCGCGGCGAGCGCGGGGCCGCCGGCGCGCTGCGGGCCGTGCGCAGCCTGACGTTCCAGCTCTCCGGCTCCCAGCTGGGCATCACCGTGACCAACCTGGTCGTCGGCATGCTGGCGGAGCCGTCCGTGGCCCGGCTGATCCGCGGCCCGGTGGAGGCGGCAGGGCTCTCGCCGTCCGCCGCCTCGTCCCTCGCCCTGGTGATCGGCACGGCGCTGTCCACCGTCTTCCTGATGGTCGTCGGCGAGCTCGTGCCGAAGAACTGGGCGATCTCCTCCCCGGTCGCCGTGGCGAAGGTGGTCGCGACGCCCCAGTCGTACTTCACCACCGTCTTCCGGCCCTTCATCGGGCACCTCAACGCGATGGCCAACCGGATCGTGCGCCGCCTCGGCCTCGAACCGACCGAGGAGCTGGCCTCGGCGCGCTCCCCGCAGGAGCTGGTCGCGCTGGCCCGGCACTCCGTGAAGGAGGGCGCGCTCGAACCCGACGCCGCCGAGCTGTTCGTACGCACCCTCAGCCTCGCGGAGCTGACGGCGGAGAACGTGATGACGCCGCGCGTCCAGGTCGTCGCACTCGACGCGCAGGCCAGCGCCGAGGACGTCGCGAACGCCACCAGGGCGACCGGCCTCTCCCGCTTCCCCGTCCACCGGGGCGGCCTCGACACGGTGGTGGGCACGGCCCACATCAAGGACGTCCTCGCGGTGCCCGCCGCTGAGCGGCCGCGCCGCCCGGTCACCTCGCTGATGCGCGAGCCCCTGCTCGTGCCGGAGACGCTCACCGTCGACCGGCTGCTGGACCGGCTCACCGGGCGGCGCACCATGGCCGTGGTGATCGACGAGTACGGCGGCACCGCGGGGGTGGTGACGCTCGAGGACATCGTCGAGGAGGTCGTCGGCGAGGTGCGGGACGAGCACGACCCGCACGAGACGGCCGACCTGGCGCGCGTCGGCGACGACGCGGCGGGCCGCGCGCTGTGGTCGGCCGACGGCGCCGTGCGGACGGACCAGCTGGAGGCGGTCGGACTGCGGGTGCCTGAGGGGCCCTACGAGACGCTCGCCGGGTTCGTCGCCGCCGCGCTCGGCAGGATCCCCGCCGAGGACGACGTGGTCGACACGGAGGACGGCTGGCGCTTCGAGGTGTCGGACGCGCGCGGCAGGCGTGCGGCGAGGGTGACGCTGCGGGCGCCGCTGCCCGCCGGGGAGCAGGGGGACGGCGCTCCCGGGCGCGGCGAGGGAGGAGCGCGGTGACCGCGGTCCAGCTGATCATCGGCCTGCTGACGCTGGTGGTGAACGCCTTCTTCGTCGGCGCGGAGTTCTCGCTCGTGTCCGTGCGCCGCAGCCAGGTCGAGCCGCTGGCTGAGGAGGGCGACAAGCGCGCACGCACCGTGCTGTGGGGGCTCGAACACGTCTCGGCGCTGCTGGCCGCGGCGCAGCTCGGCATCACCCTGTGCACGCTGGTCCTCGGCATCGTCGCGGAGCCCGCCATCGAGCACCTGCTGGAGCCGGTCTTCCACGCCGCGGGGCTGCCGGCAGGCGCCGGGCGCACCATCGCGTTCGTGATCGCGCTCGTCCTGGCGACGTATCTGCACATGCTGCTCGGCGAGATGGTGCCGAAGAACGTCGCCCTGGCCGAGCCCGCGCGGGCCGCGCTGCTGCTCGGGCCGCCGCTCGTGGGGCTCGCGCGGGCGCTGAAGCCGGTGATCTTCGCGATCAACTCCTTCGCCAACGCCCTGCTGAGGCTGGCGCGGGTCGACACGAGGGACGAGGTGGCAGCGGCGTTCTCCGGGGACGAGCTGGGGCGTCTCGTCACGGAGACCAGCCATGCGGGGCTGCTCGACGACCGGGCGTCCGAGCGGCTGCACGACGCGCTCGAACTCGGCAGGCGGCCGGTGCGCGACGTGGTGACGCCGCTGGCCCGGGTGGTCACCGCGCGCCTCGGGGTGTCGCCCGACGGACTCGAACGGCTCTCGGCCGAGTCCGGCTTCTCCCGCTTTCCCGTGGTCGACTCGAACCGGCGCATCCTCGGCTACCTGCACGTCAAGGACGCGCTCGACGCCGTCGACCGCGACCGCCCGTTCGCCGTGGCCGAGATGCGGCAGATCGCCAGGGTGCGGGACGCCACCCCGATGGACGACGTGCTCACCGCGATGCGCCGCAGCCGCACCCACCAGGCGGCGGTGCTCGACGAGGACGGCAGGCTGAAGGGCCTGGTGACCATGGAGGACGTGCTGCGCGAGCTGGTCGGCAGGCACTCCTGACGCCTTCGGGCTCCCGTGACCCGGCGCCGGTACAGCCCGAGGCCAGGCTCCGGCAGCCCGGGGGCCCGGCTCCGACAGCCCCCATGGGCCTCCCAGGGGCTCATCCGGGCGCGCGCGGAACCTCCCCGGGTCCTTCTGCCTCCGGTCCCGGGCGGCTTCGGGCGGCACGGCGGCCCGGGGTCCCGGCTCCGGGCGCTCAGGGGCCGCTTGGGGGCCTCCCAAGGTCTCCCGCGCAGCAGTACCGAGCGGCTTCGGGTGGCACCGGCGGCCCCAGGGACCGACGCCGACGGTCCCCGCCCCCGGTCCCACGGACCAGTACCCGCGACCCCGGGGACGGCCCCGCGGACCGGCGCCGACCGCCCCGCGCAGCGGCCTCGGCGGGTTGCTACCGCGCGGTAGGATCGTCCGCGTCATGGAGACGACGGACGAATACACCAGCTTCGCGGCGGTCGGGGACTCCTTCACCGAGGGCATGTCGGACCTGCTGCCGGACGGCTCGTACCGGGGCTGGGCCGATCTGCTCGCGGCCCGCTTCGCCGAGCGGAACCCCGATTTCCGGTACGCGAACCTCGCGGTCCGCGGCAAGCTGATCGGCCAGATCGTCGATGAGCAGGTCGGCCTCGCGGCGTCGATGACGCCCGACCTGATCACCCTGGTCGGCGGGCTCAACGACGTGCTGCGCCCCACGGTGGACATGGGCCGCGTGCGGGGCCTGCTCGACGAGGCAGTGGAGCGGCTGCGCCCGGCCTGCAGGCAGCTGGTGCTGATGCGCAGCCCAGGCCGCAACGGACCCGTGATGGAGCGCGTGCGGCCGCGCATGGAGGAGCTGTTCGCGCACATCGACGCGCTGGCGGCCCGGCACGGCGCGCTCGTCGTCGACCTGTACGGGACGCCGGTCCTCGGCGACCAGCGGATGTGGGGCGTGGACCGGCTCCACCCGACCGCCGAGGGGCACCGGCGGATCGCCGAGGCGGTGTGGGAGACCCTGGGCTACGAGGCGCGGCACGACTGGCGCGCCGCGCTGCCGCCGCACGTGCCGCCGCGCTGGCTGCTGCGGCGCGGCAGCGACCTGCGGTTCGCGAAGGAGTACCTGTGGCCGTGGATCGTACGGCGCGCGACCGGCCGCTCGTCGGGCGACGGGCGCCCGCCCAAGCGCCCGGAGCTGCTGCCGTACGGGGCCGGGACCGGGGCAGGACCGGCGCCCCAGTAAAATCGTCACTGTGACACTCTCCGCGAAGCCACGCATCCCCAATGTCCTTGCCGGCCGCTACGCCTCCACCGAGCTCGCCGTCGTCTGGTCCCCCGAGCACAAGGTGAAGCTGGAGCGGCAGCTGTGGCTCGCCGTGCTGCGGGCGCAGCAGGACCTCGGCATCGAGGTGCCGGCGTCCGCGGTCGCCGACTACGAGCGCGTCGTCGACCAGGTCGACCTGGCGTCGATCGCCGAGCGCGAGAGGGTCACGCGGCACGATGTGAAGGCGCGGATCGAGGAGTTCAACGCCCTCGCCGGGCACGAGCAGATCCACAAGGGCATGACCTCGCGTGACCTCACGGAGAACGTGGAGCAGCTCCAGGTACGCGTCTCGCTCGAACTGGTGCGGGACCGCACGGTCGCGGTCCTCGCGCGGCTCGGCAGGCTGGCGGCCGAGCACGGGGCGCTGGTGATGGCGGGCCGCTCGCACAACGTCGCCGCGCAGGCCATCACGCTCGGCAAGCGCTTCGCGACCGCCGCGGACGAGCTGCTCGTGGCGTACGGGCGGCTCGACGACCTGCTCGGCCGGTACCCGCTGCGCGGGATCAAGGGCCCGGTCGGCACCTCGCAGGACATGCTCGACCTGCTGGGCGGCGATACGGCGGACCTCGCCGACCTGGAGCGCAGGATCGCGGGACACCTCGGCTTCGCGAGGGAGTTCACCTCCGTCGGGCAGGTCTACCCGCGCTCCCTCGACTACGACGTCGTCTCGACGCTGGTGCAGCTCGCGGCTGCCCCGTCCTCCCTCGCCAAGACGATCCGGCTGATGGCCGGGCACGAGCTGGTCACCGAGGGGTTCAAGCCGGGCCAGGTCGGCTCGTCGGCGATGCCGCACAAGATGAACACCCGCTCCTGCGAGCGCGTCAACGGCCTGATGGTGATCCTGCGGGGCTACGCGTCCATGACGGGCGAGCTCGCCGGCGACCAGTGGAACGAGGGCGACGTGTCCTGCTCCGTGGTGCGCAGGGTGGCGCTGCCCGACGCGTTCTTCGCGTTCGACGGGCTGCTGGAGACCTTCCTCACGGTGCTCGACGAGTTCGGCGCCTTCCCCGCCGTCGTGGCGCGGGAGCTCGACCGCTACCTGCCGTTCCTCGCGACCACGAAGGTCCTGATGGCCGCCGTGCGCGCGGGAGTCGGCCGGGAGGCCGCGCACGAGGTCATCAAGGAGCACGCGGTCGCCTCCGCGCTGGCCATGCGCGAGCAGGGCGCCGAGCGCAACGAACTCCTGGACCGCCTCGCCGCAGACGACCGCATGCCGCTCGACCGGGCACGGCTCGACGCGCTGATGGCGGACAAGCTCTCCTTCACCGGCGCCGCCGAGAGCCAGATCGCCTCCGTCGTGGCGCGCGTCGAGGAGATCGCCGAGCAGCACCCGGACGCGGCCGGATACACCCCCGGCTCGATCCTCTGACCGGGGTGGCAGGCAAGGAGCCCGCCCCGCGCGTCACCCCGGCGGAACTGGAGGCCGCGCGCGGCCGCCTCGTCCCCGACGTGGCGGCGCCCGGCCTGCGGGTGCTGTTCTGCGGCATCAACCCGGGCCTGCTGTCGGCTGCGCTGGGCCACCACTTCGCCAGGCCGGGCAACCGCTTCTGGCCCGTGCTGCACCGCTCGGGCTTCACCCCGCGGCAGCTGCGCCCCGACGAGCAGGACCAACTGCTCGCGTACGGCCTCGGCATCACCAACGTCGTGGCGCGGGCCACGCCCCCGAGGTGATCTGCTCCCGCAGGCTCTCCACCACCTGAGCCGACAGGCTCGCCGCGCGGCGAGGTGCCCGAAGAT